>NZ_JBEOZN010000019.1:0-97224 GCF_040298085.1 Streptosporangium sp. NPDC001681
GCGGCGTCGGGGGGGGGGGGGGGGGGGGGGCCGGCCGGCCCCCGGGGCGGGTGGGCCGGCGCCGGGGGCGGGGCCCCCCCCCCCGCGGGGGCCCCACGGCCCGTTCTGTTCGATGGGACCTGCCGGCCAGGCTGCTCGGGTGTCACCACCACCCATGGCCGGGCCTCGGCGCTCGCGAGGGGACCGGGTGAGACGCGGAGGTCGTCCGCTGACCGTCACGCCACGGCGGACCGGTCGACCTCCTGGGCCATGCCCGTCGCCCTGACTCGGTCCAGTTTCTCCTCGAAATCCTCCAGCCGGGTGATCGTGTTGCTGGTGAGGCGGCGCAGTCCGAACTCGGCGAGGTAGGTCCGGCGGGTGGGCAGGTGCGCGAGGAGCACCTTCCCGAACGCCGTAGCGTGCGCCGCCTCGTGGAAGCCCACATCCAGCGGCTGCACGCGCGGCGTCTCGGGCGAGTCGACCACCTCCGCGACCACGAGGTGGGCGTCCCGCAGCACGCTGTAGTAGACGGCGGTGCCGCTGATCCGGTGGGCGTGCTGGAGCGCCTCCGACACCAGCGGCGTGCTGCCGAGCTGGTCACGGAGGCGCTGGTTCAGCGACGTGAGCTTTTGACGCGCTCTTCGGCATGAATGCCGAAGATTTAGCCTGTGCCGCTGATGCGGCACTTCTGCGGCTTCCTGCTTCACCGACCTGTGCCACCGAAGTGGTCTTACCGAGTCTCCACAGGCTTTCGAGCCTTCCGGCCCGCGTTCCCGCCCGCCCGGCGGTACCTGACGGCGATCACAGTACTACACACTGTTCCGCCTTGGCGGCGAAGCGGCTTTTCCTGCCCCGCTACGCGGGAGAGTCCGCTTCACCCCCGGCGCACTACGGACGATTCCGGTAGCCCAGGCCGTAGCCCCGGGAGTTGGGCAGCCGGACCAGGTAGCCCTCGTGAATGAGCGTGTTCAGCAGGTGGTACGTCGTGGACAGCTTGAAACCGCAGCGTCGCGCCACGGCCTTGCCGGTGACGCCGTCACCGGCCGACGCCACCACCTCCAGCACGTGCAGCGCGCGCTGGACGGACGAGAGAAGTCCCTGGCTCTCAGCCGGTTGCGACACGGAGGACCTTCATGAACTCGCGCATCCACGCCGGGTGGTCGGGCCAGGCCCGCCCGGTCACCAGGTTTCCGTCCACATGGGCCTCGCTGTCGACCCAGGTCGCGCCCGCCACCTCGACGTCCGGGGCGCAGGCCGGGTAGGCGCTGCTCTCCCGGCCCTTCAGCACGCCCGCCGCCGCCAGCAGGATCGGCCCGTGGCACAGCGCCGCGATCGGCTTGCCGGCCCCGGCGAAGTGCCTGACGATCTCCAGGCAGTCGCGGTCGTTGCGGATGTACTCCGGCGCCCGGCCGCCGGGAATGACCAGCGCCGCGTACCGCTCCGGGTCGACGTCGGCGAACGCGAGGTCGGAGGGCCAGGTGTGCCCGGGCTTCTCGGTGTAGGTGTCGAAGCCGTCGACGAAGTCGTGCACCACGAACTGGAGCTTCTTGGCGCTCGGCGCGGCGATGTCCACCTCGTACCCCTCCTCGAGCAGCCGCTGGTAGGGATACATCACCTCCAGGTCCTCCGCCGCGTCACCTGTGACGATCAGCACCTTGGCCATCGCGTAACACCTCCGTAATCAGTCTCCCCCGATCCTCACCATGCGCGGGTGCAGGGTCAACGGCGGAGATTCCACGGGTCGGAAAAACGGACATTACCTGGTCCACTCGCCCCGCGAGGGCGGCGCGGACATCGGGTCAGACCTTGATCTGGCGAGTGATGGACGGGTCGGTGATCGCGGTGTCGTCGGCCAGCAGGAACGCCTTGGAGATGATGACCGAGAGCATGCCGCCCTCCTCCTCGAACGGCAGGAAGACCTGGTCGGACCCGACGCGGGGAACGATGCAGAGATAGGCGTCGTTGGGCTCCATCAGGATGTTGCCCGATCCCAGGTGGATCCGGTAGGTGCGCAGGTCACCGCGGACCCGCAGGAAGCGGTCGGTGAGTTCGGCCCGGTCGGCGATGCGCAGGCGGGGGAGCAGCCGGGTCAGGGCGTCGCGGCGGATCTCGGCGGTCTCGGTGAGGTCGCCGAAGTTGTAGGAGTGCCAGTAGTCGCCCTGCCCTTCGGGGTCAAGACCGACGGAGGAGACGCCGACGGCGAGGTCGGCGTCACGCATGACCTCCGACAGCACCAGCGACGGCACCTCGGTCAGCGGTGCCGGTCCGTGGAACTCCTCCTGCGACGACTCCTCGTCGGTGCGGTGGAACCGGATCGGGCCGCTGAGGCAGAACGCGGCGGTGCCGCCGCCGTCGGTCTCCCAGGACTCCCAGGGCAGGTGCATGTCCCAGCGAGCCTGCCAGCCGAGGACGTCCTTGACGGCCTCGCCCTGCTCCGAGCCGCCCGCCGCGTCCCAGTGACCGAGCGAGAGACCGGTCCAGCCACGTTCGGACAGCAACGCCTTGGCCTGGCCGTATCGCAGTCGATGTCCGGCGAAGCGGTTGGAGAGCGTCCCGGACCGCTCCTCGGCCGGGGTGAGCAGGTAGACCTCGCGAAAGGCCTGTTTGAACGGCTGCCGTGACCCGATCTCCAACAGGTGGTCGCGCCAGGCACGGACCTCCTCGACGGTCTCCCTGATGGGATGCCAGAGCTGCATCGGGGTGTCGGCGCGGGGCTGGATCCGGCGACCGAGCGGGTCGGTGAGCTCCCAGCCGTCGCCGGCCCTGACCGGTGTCCCGGCGGGGCCCTGCAGGATCTGCCAGATCAGCCGCCTGCCGTGGACGCCGGTGACGGGGTGGTCGAGGAAGAACTCCTCGACCTGACCCCAGCGCCAGACCCGGTCTTCGGCCAGCGCTCGCTCGACGCGGAACCGCTCGGCGGGCAGGGTCCCGCGGATCTCCTTGAGCGTGTTCCTGAACTCGGAGAGCAGCCCGCCGTGGCTCTCCCTGACCGCTTTCGGCGCTGATTTAACTGGTTTGCCCGCCGGGTTGAGGAAGGTCAGCAGTGGTGTGCCCGCCTCGTCCAGCGCCAGCCGGATGACGTGCTCGCCCGCCATCTCCTCCCGTACGCCGTCGGGGCCGAGCCCGAACGTCGGCGCGGTCCGGTCGAGTAACTGCTCGCGGCTGAGCCCGGCGTGGGCGGCCACCGTGTCCAGCACCTGCGCGACCTTCGCCAGAATCGACTTCTTCCTGACCTTGGCCTGTATCCGGGCCAGCGGAGCCACCACCTCCAGACCGCCGTGCCGGCCCAGTACGAGCAGGGCGGCGTTGACCAGCATCTCGCAGCGTGAGTTGGGCCCGGACCCGCCGATTCCGGTGCCCGCCGTCAGCGCCACCTCTCCGAGCAGCGGGACCGTCCACGGCTCGTCGATCAGCTCGCAGGTCCACACCATGCCGCGCAGCAGCGTGGCGGTGCGCCCGTGGAGGTACGTGGTCGTGGTCCACGTGTGATCGCCGTTCTGGTGCCGGACGGTCGACTCCCGGTGGGCGGGCACCCGATCCAGGATCTCCCGGATGAGCACGACGGCGTCCGGCGTGAGCAGGTCGGCGGCCTGCCCGAGCCAGGCGGGGTTGGGACGCGCCGAGGTGGCGGTCATCCAGTGGCGCAGCAGGGGGAACGTCCGCGGGTCGCCGAGGCGCGAGCCGTACTCGGTGGCCATCAGGACGGCGAAGTCGTCACCGCGGCCGGCCAGGCAGGCGGTGGCCGTTACGGGGTCGTTCTCGGCGTGCCCGGCCAGGAGAATGTCCAGGTCGCGCTTGAGCCGTGAGGAGGAGTGCCATGGGAGGCCGGTCATGACCTCCTGGATCCGGCGCATCGGGAGAAGATAACGGCGTTGTTCCTCGTGGGTGAGCTTTCCGGTGACCGCCCACGGGATGGCCAGTGGGGCCTGGTAGCTGTAACTGTGCAGGACGGGCTCGGTCGCCGCCCGCCAGAGCAGCTCGATCTCGTCGCCGCTCCAGTCGAGTTTCCGCTCGGCGACCCGCAGGGCCAGCAGCGCGAGGTCGGGGCGATGGTCGTTTTCGCGGTCGCGGGGCATGCTCATCCGCAACTGCGCCCACACTCCCACCGCGCGCCACTGCGCGTCGCTGAGATCGGGCCCGAGCGCGGCGGTGACCTTCTCGGTGAACGTCGGCGCGGGCCAGCGCTGCTCCGGCACGTAGAGCTCGTCGAGCCGGGCGAACATGTCAGCGCGAGTCCGGTCGAGGTCGCCGAGCCAGCCGAGCTGCTCGGCGGAGAGCTCGGTGAGCAGGTCCAGGTCAGAAGTCAACGGTCGTCTCCAGCGATAGGGGGCACCGCCATGACTACCAACCGGCTCTGACAAATCCCGGTCACGGAACAGCCGTGTCAGGGCCGCGCGTGGCCTGGATCCCGTCGGGTGAGTGGCTCAGGCCGGGTGGGGCGGAGGCCGGCGGGCCAGGGCGGCGGCCGTGCCGTCGATCAGGGCTCGGAGGCCGTGTTCGAAGGCGTCCTCGCCGGGCGAACCACCGCTCTCGCGGAGCGCCACGAGCAGGGTGGCCTCCGTACCCCCGTCGAGCAGTCCGGCCAGCGCCGCGAGCCGGTCCGCGGGCGTGCCCGCGTGCTCCTGGCGTTCGGTCTGCTCCTGAAGGACGCATCCGTTGACGTAACGGGTGAGGGCCGTGATCGTGCGCAGTGCCAGGACCGGGGTGAAGCCGCGGCCGACCATGGCGGTCATCTCCTCGTCGAACATCCTGATCGTCGCCGGGCTCAGGGCGGCGGCGCCGGAGACGATGCGGGCGCCGTCGCGGTGGGCGAGCAGGGAGTCGCGGTACGCGCGGGCACGGCGGGTGAGCCAGTCCTGCCAGGACTCGCCGTCGCGGGGCGGGCCCATCCCGGCGGCCAGGACGATCGCGTCGGCCATCCCGTCGAGCAACTCCTGCTTGTTGCGCAGGTGCCAGTAGAGCGCGGGCGACTGGACGCCCAGCTCCGAGGCGAGCCGGCGCACCGTCAGCCCGTCCAGGCCGACCTCGTCGAGCAGCCGCAGTGCTGTATCGATCATCGTCTGCCGGGTCAGGCCGGCTCCCCGCTTGTTCTCGCCCATCGGTTGACACCTTAGCAGCGCTAAGGGAGCATGACGGCGACGTGACTTAGCACTGCTAAGGAACGCTCGCGCGCCGGACACCGCACGGAGTCGGGGCCGGACCGCGAAGGCCGGTCACAGAGGGGAGAGCCATGTCCAACGTGCGAAAACAGCGGCTGACCAGGGCGCTGCTGACCTGTGGTGCGGTAGCCGGACCGCTGTTCATCCTCGCGGTCGTGATCCAGGACTACACGCGCGCGGGTTTCGACCCCAGGCGGCAGCCGCTCAGCATGCTGAGCCTGGGCGACCTGGGATGGATCCAGATCGCCAACTTCGTCATCACCGGGCTGCTGAACATCGCGTTCGCGGTCGGGCTGTGGCGGGCGTTGCGTCCAGGCCATGGCGGGACCTGGGGGCCGCTACTCATCGGCGCGTACGGGACCGGCCTGGTCGGCGCCGGTGTCTTCCGCTTCGAACCGGCGTGGGGCTACCCGCCCGGTGCGCCGCAGGGTCCTCCCGACGCCCCCGGTTTGAGTTACATCCTGCACGGCGCCGCCTTCGGCGCGGTGTTCGTCTCGCTGGTCGCGGCATGCTTCGTCTTCACCCGTCATTTCGCCGTACGGGGAGAGCGCGGATGGGCGCTCTACTGCGCGGCCACGGGCGTGGCGCTTCCCGCCCTCTACCTGCTGGCGGGGCTGCTGTCGGACGACGGCGAGAACTCCCGGCCCCTGAGCCTGCTCCTCCGCGCCATCGCGCTCCTGGGCTGGGGATGGGCCGCGGTGCTCGCGGTACGGGTACGCGCATCCCACACGCCGGCCGGGCCCGGCGTCGGCTCTGGAGCCGTACGACAACAGCATCATGGTCCGTGAGTTCCACGACCACCTCAACCACGCCCTCGCCGCCTGACCTCTCACCGCCGTCGTCGGCACCCGCCAGGGTGAGCGAGGGGCTGCGAATCGCCTCAGCGGTGGCGAGAGAGCGGGCTCTGAACGGTGTGGCCGGGGTCGGCGGACTCGCCAGGGGCGCCGATCGCCTGGTCGCCTGGTGTGGCGCGTACTGGATCACACCGTGCTCTCGGGTGCGAGGAAGCAGGCTTCCAACTCCCCGCTATGGCTTATTGCACTTGCCCGATCACTTTTGGTGAGGCAGACTGGGGGTGCCGCGCCCCCGGTGGGTGTTGGAAGTGAGGCCGGGACTACCGATGGAATCGGGTGCCCGGCCTTCGCGTTTTCCTCCCTCAGTCAAGACAGATCAGGCGGATTCGGTCAGCCAGTAGTTTGAAGCCGCCGGTCTGCCCGTCCAGCCACCATGTTGTCGCTCCGGCAACGGCATCGGCGCCCCAGAGGAGCGGCTCCTGTCCTGGTTGCTCCCATGTGATCTTGATATTTCCCGAGAGGGTGCGGCCCCTGCGGATCCCCATGACCAGTAAGAGGTCAAGGTGGTCCAACTTGGGTGAGCGACTCTCGATGGTCGCTGTGATCACCCCTTCTTGATCAAGCTCGTAGAGCAGTCTTTCAAGACAGATGCGCCGTGCTCTTTCGTAGGGAAGGCCTCTGTTGAAGATGTGGATGGTGACGATGTTCTTCATCGGCATGGTGGCGATTGAGCCGGCGATGGCGAGTTGTCGTGCGGCAGACTCCTCTCGCCAGTGCAGACGAGGACTCTTGCCCAGTCGAAGAGATTCCAGTGTCGCGCGGATGTCGTCGTGGTCGGCGGAATCCATGATGACTGCCGCCATCGCGTAGACGCTGCAGTCGCCAGGGCGGCGACGGAGACTCTCGTCGATGTAGGCCGTAAGCACTCGGTAAAGATATCGTCACGCAAGGCGAACGTCGCGGTTTTCGTGTGGCGCCCAAAGGGAATAGATGGTTATAAGCGGCAAAATTTGTTGTATTAATCAAATGTGATATTTGTGAGACATGTCTGCCGGGTATCGGCAATGTGCCCTCCATGCCGGGCTGACAGTCTGTTCTCCTGATGTCACCATGCGCAGATGGGCATCTTCCCCACTTCACCTCCCGTTCCGCCGAAAGTACTTACCCCCAGGCAGAGGCGCGGGTTGGAGATCGCCGAACGCGAGGACGAGCTGCGCGACCAGTGGAAGAAGTTCGATCGTGAGCGCACCCGTATTTTCCAGGAGACCGGCCAAAAAGTCAGCGGCAAGGAGTCCAAGGTAAGCAAGAAAGAGAAAGCGGTACGGGCCGAGTTGCGTGCGCTGGAGGCAGAGCGGGCCGCTCTCCTCAAGCAGATCACCGATCGCGAGGTCAAGCTCCGGCCCAAGCAGGCCGAGTACGACCGGGCCCGCTCTGCGGCCAAGCAGGCGGACAAGCGCAGGAAGGTTTCGGTCACCGAGGCCGAGCGGAAGGTGCGGGCCGATCTCGCCAGGTTGCAGAGCGAGCGCGCCTACGTGGACGGCACCGTACACCGGGACCGCATAGAGGGCCAGAGCACCGAGGCCATCTGGAACACCTGCCATGACCCGGAGACTTTCGGTTCCGAGGATTGGTGACCCGTATACCGCGCTCTCGGGCCGGCCGCCTGGCCCCTGGTCTACGTCGTCCCGACGTCGACCGCCACCACGCTCAAGACCTAATACTGTGTCAAGCTCGCTCAGGGAGTCGGCAACCTGCCGAGCAAATGCTGGACAAGAACGGTCTGTGCACAGCCCTTCCTCAAGGAGGGGTTTGGTGACTACCGCCGGCTCAGGGCGTCTTGCCGATCGGGGAGAACCTGTTCGCCTACCTGGGACTCGCCGACTAGGAACGCAGGGGTGACCTCATGACGTCGCCTACCCGTGTGCCCCGACGATGCGCAGGGCGAGCTCGCAGTAGTGGTCGGCGATGTCCTTGTCGCTCCACTCGCCCTCCTCGCGGTACCACCGGGAGACGTCGACGCCGAGCGACAGCAGTGCGAGCGCGCTCATCCGCGGGTTGGAGGTGTGGAACACGCCGCGGGTGACGCCGGCCTCCACGATCTGACGTATCTCCTGCCCGATGGCGCGCCGGATGGCGCTGATCTCCCGGTAGTGCTCCGGGTTGAGCTCGGCGAGCTCGTAGTTGACGACGCGTGCGCTCGTGTGGCTGCGGGCGTGGTGCATGGTGAACTCGCGGACGACCGCCAGGAGTTGCTCCACCGGGTCGTCCGAGCTCGCCGCGCCCTCTCGCACGAGCCGCAGCGTGACGTCGTGTCCCGACCGTGAGATCAGGTAGAGCAGTTCCTCCTTGGACTTGTAGTGCACGTAGAGGGCCGCGGGGCTCATCCCGGCCGCCGACGCGATGTCGCGGGTGGTCGTGCCGTGGAATCCCTTGGCGGCGAAGGACTCCACAGCGGCGGCGATCAGCCGGTCGCGGGCGCTCGTAGGGCGGGTTTCCCCCGTCGTCGGGTGGTCGTCCGGCACGTCACCACTTTCTGTGATCTGGCTCACCGGCTCCCCTCGCGGTCGGGGCGTTGACAAGGATGTCGCAATTGAGGAACGCTAAGCAAGCGCTTAGCGATAAGCAAGCGCTTAGTCAGTCTGCTCGTGCGAGGTTCTCTTGAGACGCGGTATCCACAACTCCGACCACGAGGCGTTCCGCTTGCCCGGTGGCTACGGCTACATGAACGAGTACCGCGTGGCCCGTGCCTGGTGCGATGCCCGCGTGACCAGGATCTGGGCCGGCTCCAACGAGATCATGAAGGAGCTCATCGGCCGGGACCTCGGTCTCTGACCGGCGGCAGAACGTGGAAAACAGAGGAAGACCGATGCCCGAAGCGGTCGGGGAAGCGCGGAGATGACGAAGAGGTTCGAGGGAAAGACGGCGATCGTGACCGGTGCCAGCCGCGGCATCGGTTTCGCCATCGCGGAACGGCTGGTGGCCGAGGGCGCGCGGGTCTGCGTCACCGCCCGCAAGCGGGAGGCGCTCGAGGAGGCGGTGCGGGCTCTCGGCGGCCCCGGCCACGCGATCGCGTCCGCCGGCGGGAGCGACGACGTCGAGCACCAGTCGGACACGGTCCGGCGCACCCTGGAGGCGTTCGGCAGCGTCGACATGCTGGTGAACAACACCGGCATCAACCCGGCCTACGGGCCCATGCTCGACCTCGACGTCGACGTGGCACGCAAGATCTTCGAGGTCAACTGCCTCGCCGCGCTGTCCTGGGTTCAGCAGGCGCACCGCGCCTGGATGGGCGAGCACGGCGGCTCGGTGGTCAACGTGTCCTCGGTGGCCGGTGTCAGGCCGGCGCCGGGCATCGGCTTCTACGGCGCGAGCAAGGCGATGCTGACCTACATCACCCAGGAGCTCGCGGTCGAGCTCGGTCCGGGTGTCCGCGTCAACGCGGTCGCCCCGGCGGTGGTGAAGACGAGGTTCGCGACCGCGCTGTACGAGGGCAGGGAGGAGCAGGTCGCGTCGGCCTACCCGCTCAAGCGGCTCGGCGTGCCGGAGGACATCGGCGGCGTGGTGGCCTTCCTGCTCTCGGAGGACGCGGGATGGCTCACCGGGCAGCTCATCGCGGTCGACGGAGGGTTGACCCTCACCGGAGGCGTGTGACACGGCCTCCGGCGCCGCGGCCGCCGGAGGCCGGAGGGCGGTCCGGCCGACCATGCAGGCAGCCGTCGGTCCCCACGGCCGTCGCGGGATCGCCGGGCGATCCACTCTCAGTGCGTCAAGACTCGGACATACCAATCAGAGGAGACCAAGTGAACGAGCAGCAGAACCGGCGGCCGGGTCGTGTCGCGATGGTCACCGGGGCCGCACGTGGCATCGGCGCCGCGGTCGCGAAACGGCTCGGCGAGGACGGATTCGCCGTGGCGGTCCTGGACCTGGACGAGGCGGCGTGCAAGCCGGTGGTGGACGAGATCGAGGCCGCCGGTGGCAGGGCGCTGGCGGTCGGTGTGGACGTGGCCGACGAGCAGGCGGTGGAGGCCGCGGTGGCCAGGGTCGCCGGGGAGCTCGGCGCTCCGACGGTGCTGGTGAACAACGCCGGCATCATCCGCGACAACCTGCTGTTCAAGATGACCGCGACCGACTGGGACGCGGTGATGGGCGTGCACCTACGCGGGGCGTTCCTGATGAGCAGGGCCGCACAGAGGCACATGACCGAGGCGGGATGGGGGCGCGTCGTGAACCTGTCCAGCACCTCCGCGCTCGGAAACCGGGGGCAGGCCAACTACGCCGCGGCCAAGGCCGGCCTGCAGGGTTTCACCAAGACGCTGGCGATCGAGCTGGGCAGGTTCGGGGTCACCGTGAACGCGATCGCGCCGGGGTTCATCGAGACCGAGATGACCGCCGCCACCGCCGAGCGGGTCGGGGTGCCGTTCGAGCACTTCAAGGCGGCGGCGGCCAAGGAGATCCCGGTCGGCCGGGTCGGCCGGCCCGAGGACATCGCCGCGACCGTGTCGTTCTTCGTACGGGAGGAGGCCTCGTTCGTGTCCGGTCAGGTGATCTATGTCGCCGGCGGGCCCCGCGCCTGACGGCGGAGCCGGCGAGGGGGCGCGACCAGGGAGTCGTCCGGTCAGGCACCGGGATACTTCCTGAGCCAGGCGCCGGTGATCTCGTGATCTCCGGTGGACCAGGCCGCGAAGTCGTCCGCCAGCTCGGTGATGGCGTCGCGGCCCTCCAGGTGGGCGAGCCAGCCGGCGGGAAGCGCGGCCTCGCCGTGCCGGGCTCCCAGCAGGTTGCCGCAGACGGCCCCGGTGGAGTCGCTGTCGCCGGAGTGGTTGACCGCGAGCAGCAGCGCCCGCCCGACGTCGCCGGGCGCGGGGTGCGCCAGGGCGCAGTAGACCGCGATGGCCAGCGCCTCCTCGGCGACCCACGCCCCGCCGAGTGACTCGACCCGCTCCGGGCTCGGATCCCCCTTCGCCGCCAGGGACACGGCGGTGCGCAGCGCCCGGCTGGTCTCCTCGTGCGAGGGGTACGTCTCCAGCAGCTCCGTCGCCTGCCGTACGGCCCGCGCGAGCGGCTCGTCCTCCGCCGTGTCCGGCGAGGTCTGCTCGGCGGGAGTAACCAGGAAGTGCACGATGGCCGCGAAGGCGCCGGCGGCGAGGTATCCGGTGGGGTGGCCATGGGTGAGCTGGGCGCACTCGGCGGCCAGGTCGAAGGCGTGCCGTGGACTCCGGGGGCTCCGTGCGCGCAGGCCGAACGGGGCCGAACGCATCACCGTTCCGCAGCCCTTGGAATCGGGGTTGACCGGCCCCGGCTCGCCGAACGGCGCGGGGGCGACCGCGCCCCGGTGTCGCAGGCCCGACAGGCAGGCGTTCCCGGGGGCCCGCCGGGAGTAGAGCCACCTCTGCTCGCGGAGCAGGCCGGTGCGGATCGGGTCGTTCCCCGGAGAGCCGGGCGGCGGGGAGGGATGCCGCTGGGTGTCCAGCCAGCGCAGGTAGGCGTGGTGGACCGCGCCGACGTCGCCGCCGCGGATCAACCCCTCCACGGTGAACAGCGTCATCTGCGTGTCATCGGTGATCAGGCCCACCGCGCCGCGCCAGTCGGGGACCAGCCCGGTCACTCCCGCGGGCCCGTGCTGCCTGCGGATCCTCCCGATCGACTCGAACTCGATGGGCGCCCCCAGCGCGTCGCCGAGCGCACCGCCCAGCAGGCAACCTCTCACCCGGTCGCGGTAGCCCTGCGGGTCATGGTCGGGAGGGTGCACGGGCATGATCCTTTCGTTGTCGTTTGACGTCAACAAAACTTGAGATTTGAGACTGTGCGCGAAGGCATCGAGGGAGAGCGATCGATATGCGCATTGTCCAGGTAACCGGGTTCGGGGGACCAGAGGTACCGGTGGTGGACCGGGCGCCGGAGCCGATCTCCGGAGGGGCTCCTTCTTCCCGGTGGATTATCACGGAGCCCGGGGTGGCGCTGTGCTCGTTTGGTAACGGTGACGTAACAGGTCTTTACTGATGATTCCGCCCGGTGGTTGACTCCGATCATTCACTGTAAGCGCTTCCACCTTCTGCCGCCGTCGAGTGTAAGCGCTTCCACTCGCTGGGAGATCGGACGACAGGTGTCAAACAGTTACGAAGGTCAGGGGGCGACCATCTACGAGGTCGCGCAGCGGGCGGGCGTCTCCATCGCCACCGTCTCCCGGGCTCTGCGCAACACCGGCCCCGTCGCGGCCGGAACGCGCGAGAAGGTGCTGAGGGCGGTCGAGGAACTCGGCTTCACCCCGAGCCGCCTCGGCGTCTCTCTTGCCCAGGGCCGCCATGCGGCCAACGGGATCGTCTTCCCCGACCTGTCGGGCCCCTATTTCGCCGAGGTCCTCCTCGGGTACGAGGAGGTGGCCTCCGAGCTCGGCCGCTCCGTGCTCATTCTGTCCACGCGCGGGCGGGCCGCCGTGCAGGACCTGGTCAGGGATCTTGTCGGCCGGGTGGACGGCATGGTGATCTTCGGCAGGACCGTCGAGGACGCCGTGGTGGACGAGATCATCAGGAGCAGGACGCCGCTGGTCCTGCTCGCGCGCGATCCCGTCGAGCGGGCGGACGCGGTCTGCAGCGAGAACACCGCGTCGGCCGAGGCGCTCACCACCCACCTGCTCGGACACGGTTACTCCACCTTCGCCCTGGCCGGGGACGACGACCGGGGCGACGTCACCCAGCGCTGGACGGGTGTCAGGCGGGTCCTGTCCGACCACGGGATCCGGCCCCCGGAGCCGCTGCCCTGCGAGCTCACCGTGGAGGGCGGGTACGCGGCGGGGCGGACGCTACTCGGGGGGAAACCCGGTGGAGCGCGCCGGCCGGAGGCGGTGATCTGCGCCGACGACCAGGTGGCTCTCGGCGTCATCCTGGCGGCCGAGGAACTCGGCCTCGACGTGCCGGGCGACGTGGCGGTCACCGGCTGGGACGACATCATGGCCGCCCGCCACGCCAGGCCCGCCCTCACCACGGTGCGCCAGCCCATGCGCCTGCTCGGCGCCCGCGCCGCTCGCGCGCTGGACGAGCTCATCAAGGGTGCTCGTACCGTCCCGAACTCCGAGATTCTCCCCACCCAGCTGATCGTTCGATCCAGCTGCGGTCCTCACCCCCTGGAGGAAAAGTGAAGAAGTACGCCGTCGGGATCCTCGCGTTGGGACTGGTGCTCGCCGGGTGCGGCCGGAGTGGTGGAGGGGCCGCGGAGCAGGCGAGGGACGTCGACACCGGCAAGGCCACCGGCGAGGTCACGGTCTGGGCGATCGGGGCCGAGGGGGAGGCGCTGGGCGCCTTCGCCAAGGACTTCGAGACGGCCAACCCCGGCATCACGATCAAGGTGACCCCACTCGGCTGGGACGTGGCCCACGACAAGATCACCGCGGCCATCGCGGGGAACGCCACCCCCGACATCACCATGCTGGGCAGTACCTGGATGGGCGAGATGGCCAAGACCGGCGCCCTCGACCCCACCCCGGCCGGCCTGATCGACAAGTCGACGTTCTTCCCCGGCGCGTGGGGCACGGTCGAGGTGGACGGGACCGCGTACGGAGTGCCCTGGTACGTCGAGACCCGCGCCCTGTACTACCGCAAGGACCTCGCTTCGAGGGCGGCGGTGAAGCCGCCCGTCACCTGGGAGGAGACCACCGCCTTCGTCAGGGCGCTCAAGGAGAAGGGGGGCGCCTCGCTCGGCGTCGAGCAGAACTTCCGGCAGGGCTCCTGGCAGGAGGTGCTGCCGCTGGTGTGGCAGGCGGGGGGTGAGATCGTCTCGGGCGGGAAGTGGACGCTGGACACGCCCCAGATGGTCCAGGCGCTCAAGCAGTACGGCTCGTTCTTCGAGGGCGGGCTCTCCAGCACCGACCAGCCCACCGGCGCCTTCCCGCAGACGTTCGTCAAGGGGAAGGTCGGCGCCTTCTACTCGGGGCCGTGGATGATCGCGGGCCTGGAGAAGGAGGGCGGCGACGGCTTCGGTGAGAAGTTCGCCGTCGCGCCCTACCCGAAGGGGAGCGCGGGAGGCACCAGCCTGGTCGGCGGTAGCGACATGGTGGTCTTCAAGGACGCGAAGAACCGCGACGCCGCCTGGAAGTTCCTGCGCTGGCTCGTCGACCCCAAGGTCCAGGCCGCCTGGTACACCAAGGTCAACGCGCTGCCCAGCGTCGAGGCCGCCTGGCAGGACCCGGCGCTGACCGCCGACGAGCGCGTCACCGTCTTCGGCGAGCAGCTCAAGGACGCCAAGGCCGTCCCCGCCGTCCCGACATGGGAGCAGGTGGCCAAGGTGATGGAGACCGAGATCGAGAAGATGGCTCTGGGCAAGCAGACGGCCGAGGAAACGGCCAAGACCGTCCAGGAGCAGGCCGAGACCATCGGGACCGGGGTCTGACCATGGTGGTCAGCGAGCGGGTGGGCTCGCGCGAGTCCACCGGACCCGCCCCCGTCAAGGAGCGGCGATCCGGGGGAGGATTCCGCCGTACCGGTCTGGCCTGGGTCTTCGTGACGCCCTTCGTCGTGATGTTCGCGGTGTTCTGGGCGGGACCGCTCCTCGTCGAACTCGGCATGAGCTTCACCGACATGCGCAGTACCGACGTGCGCGATCCCCTCGGGGTGAACCTCGTCGGGCTCGACAACTACCTGCGGCTGTTCGACGACGAGCTCATGCGCAAGGCGGCGGTCAACACGCTGATCTTCGTGGTGACCGCGCTCCCGCTCACCATCGCCCTCGGCCTGGGCGCGGCCGTGGCGCTGAACTCGGGGATCGCCCGGCTGCCCGCCGCGTTCTTCAGGCTCGGTTACTACCTGCCGTACGTCACCAGCATCATCGGCGTCGCGGTGGCCTGGAGGTTCCTGCTCGAACCCGACGCGGGACTGGTCAACCAGGTGCTCGCGGCGGTGGGCGTGGACGGCCCCCGCTGGCTCGCCGACGAGAACCTGGCGCTTCCCGTGATCATCGTCATGACCGCCTGGCGGAGCTTCGGCTTCGACATGGTCGTCCTGCTGGCCGCCCTGCAGGGCATCCCCAGGGAGCTGTACGAGGCGGCGGAGGTCGACGGCGCCGGACGCTGGGAGCGTTTCCGCTCCGTCACGCTGCCGATGCTCCGCCCGGCGCTGCTGTTCTGCACCGTCTACAGCTCCATCGGGTTCGCCCAGTTCATGGAGGAGCCGCTGGTGATGACCCGGGGAGGTCCGGCGGGAGCGACCACCTCGGCGTCGCTCGCCATCTACAACCAGTTCGGCTCCGGCAACTACGGCTACGCCGCAGCCGCCGCGAGCGTCCTGTTCACCGTGATCGTGGCCCTGGCGGTCCTGCAGTTCCGGGTCGGGAGGTCCAGGTGAAACGCCGCTTCTCCACGTACGCGCTGCTCAGCGCCGGACTCGCGCTCGTCGTGCTCCCGTTCGTCTGGACGCTGCTCACCTCGTTCAAGCCGGAGACCGAGATCAGGCGGGACCCGCCGGACCTGCTGCCGGTGCGGTGGACGCTCGGCAACTACGGCGAGTTGCTGGAGAAGATGAACATCACGCAGGTGTTCGTCAACAGCGCTGTGGTGGCCCTCGCCACCGTCGCGGGCAACCTGCTGTTCTGCTCGATGGTCGGGTACGCCTTCGCCAAGCTGGCCTTCCGCGGCAAGAACGTGCTCTTCGCGCTGGTCCTGACACAGATGGCGCTGCCCGCCATCGTGGTGATGATCCCGCAGTTCGTGCTCATCGCGAAGCTCGGCCTGGTCAACACCTTCCTCGGGATCATCCTGCCCGGCCTGGTCACCCCGCTGGGCATCTTCCTGATGCGCCAGTTCATCGCGGACATCCCCGACGAGCTGATCCACGCCGCACGGGTCGACGGCGCCAGGGAGTTCCGGATCTTCTTCCAGATCGTCATGCCGCTCTGCAAGCCCGCCCTGGCCACGCTCGGCCTGATCACGTTCCTCGGCTCGTGGAACAACTTCCTCTGGCCCGCGGTGGTGGCCCAGAGCGAGGACAGGTACACGCTGCCCGTCGCGTTGGCGATCTTCAACGGCTACCAGGGAACCCAGTACGGCCTGCTCATCGCCGGGGCGGTGGTCGTCGTGCTGCCGGTCCTGGTCCTCTTCGTCTTCCTGCAGCGTTTCTTCACCCAGGGCATCGCCTCCACCGGACTCAAGTAACCCACGTAAGGAGCCCCCGTGCGTCGTCGTCACGCGGCCGCCCTGGCGGCCTGTCTCGCCCTGATCACGGCCGCCCCCTCTCCCGCCTCGGCCGCCCCTTCCCCCGCCCCCTCGCTCTCTCCTTCCGCCTCTCCCCTCGTCTCCCCCTCTGTCCCCTTGACAGCGACCCCCTTGACAGCGACCCCCCTGACAGCGGCGCGGCAGCGGGAACTGCTGCGCCGCTACGCCGCGGACACCTGGAAATCCATGGACGCGATGGCCGACCCGGCGACCGGGCTGCCCTCCGACAAGATCGACGGCTCGCTCGACCCCGGCACCCGCGCCAAGGTGACCTCGCCGACCAACATCGCCACCTACCTGTGGAGTACGGTGGCCGCCCGCGACACCCACCTCATCTCCCGGGGTGAGGCCCAGCGGCGCGTCGCCAGAACGCTCGGCTCGACGGCCAAGCTGGAGCGTCACGCCCCGACCGGCCAGTTCTACAACTGGTACGACCCGCACACGCTGCGGATCGTGCGCACCTGGCCGGAGAACGGCTCCGCCGTCCAGCCGTTCCTGTCCAGCGTCGACAACGGCTGGCTCGCGGCCGCCCTCATGATGATCCGCAGTGCCGTGCCCGAGGTCTCCAAGCAGGCCGAGGCGCTGCTGAGCGGCATGGACTTCGAGTCCTACTACGACCCGCAGGCGCGGCCCGACGCGGGCACCGGCCTGCTGCGCGGCGGGTTCTGGCCGGAGAAGCCCACCGGCTGCTCGGTCGAGAGCGACTACAACGGCTCGGGAACCACGGTTTACTCCACCTGCCACCACTACGGCGCGCTCACCGAGGCCAGGATCGCCAGCTACGTCGGCATCGTCCTCGGCCAGCTCCCGCCCGAGCACTATTACGGCATGTGGCGGACCTTCCCCGACACCTGCGACTGGTCGTGGGCCGAGCAGAAGCCGGTCGGCGCCTGGCGCACGTACATGGGCGTCAACGTCTTCGAGGGTACGTACGGCTACCGCGGCATGCGCCTGGTGCCCACCTGGGGCGGCAGCATGTTCGAGGAGCTGATGGTGACCCAGCTCGTGCCGGAGGACGTCTGGGGCGCCAGGAGCTGGGGCCGCAACCAGCCGGTCTACGTGGCCGCCCAGATCGAGCACGGCATGAACGACGCGAAGTACGGATACTGGGGCTTCTCCCCGTCCAACGACCCCGCCGGGGGCTACCGCGAGTACGGCGTGGACGCGATCGGCATGGACACCCCCGGCTACACCTCCGACCAGGAGCGCACCTCCGTCGACTACGGGTTCGAGGGATGCCGCGAGGGCCGGCCGGAACCCGAGTCCTACGGGGACGGCGTGGTCACCCCGCACGCGTCGTTCCTCGCGCTGCGCCACGCGCCGGACGCGGCCCTCGGCAACCTCGCCAGGCTCAGGGCGAACTTCGACTCCTACGGACCCGGCGGTTTCTACGACGCGGTGGCCGTGCGCAGCGGCAAGGTCGCCAAGCAGTATCTCGCCCTCGACCAGGGAATGATCATGATCGCACTCGGCAACGCGCTCGCGGGCGACAGCCTGCGCCGCCACTTCGCGACCCGCGACGTCACGGCCAAACTCGCCCCCGTGCTGCGCCAGGAGGAATGGGCCGTCGTGCCCCCCAGGTGAGCCGTACTCCAACGTGCACATCCACCAACCGACCATCGGGGAGACGTATCCATGAGCACGGCCGATGCCGCACGCCGAGACTGGCAGGCCCGCATCCACAAGGCGTCGGGGGAGGTGACCGCGGCCGGACGGGTCGAGGTCGCCGCCCCCCGCGACCTGCGCGCCGACAGCGGAGGCGGGCACGTCACGCTGACCTGGGAACCGGTGGCCGGGGCCATCGGCTACATCGTCCACCGCGCGCCCGCCGAGGAGGGGCCGTACACCTCGACCAAGCAGCGCGACGTCGACGTACCGGCCGTGCCGGATCCGCGCTACGTCGACACGCTCGGGGAACCCGCCTGGTACCGGGTCGCCGCCATCACCACCGTGGAGCGGACCGGCCCCTTCGCCGGACCGGTGTTCGCCGCGCCGCTCGCCGAGCCGGGCGCGGCGGCCCTGCGGGTCGACGCCTCAGCGAGCACGCGGCCCCTGCCCAGGCCGTGGAAGTACATGATCGGCTCCGAGCACCTGTCGTACATGCTGTCCGCCGACACCGTGGGCGGGCGCCCGATCGGCCCCGAGCTGACCGAGGCCCTGCGGACGATGCGGGAGGAGCTCGGCGTCGAGACCGTGCGCGCCCACGCGATCCTCTGCGACGACCTCGGCGTCTACCGGGAGGACGGCGGGAAGCCCGTGCACGACTTCACCCGGGTGGACGAGGTCTACGACACGATCACCGCATTCGGCATGCGGCCGATCGTGGAGCTGTCGTTCATGCCGCGCGACCTGGCCGCCGACCCGTCGAAGACGGTCTTCGGCTACGGGGCGATCATCTCACCGCCCAGGGACTACGACCGGTGGGGCGACCTGGTCCGCGACCTCACCCGGCACCTCGTCGACCGGTACGGCCTGCGGGAGGTGGTCGACAACTGGGCCTTCGAGGTGTGGAACGAGGCCAACCTGGAGGTCTTCTGGAGCGGTACGCCACAGGAGTTCTTCCGGCTGTACGACGTGTCGGCGGCGGCGGTCAAGGACGTCCACCCGGACATCCGCGTCGGCGGCCCGTCGTCGGCGGCCAACGGCTGGGTCCAGGAGCTGATCGACCACGTGGACGCCTCGGGCGCGGCGCTCGACTTCGTCTCCACCCACACCTACGGCAACGCCCCGCTCGACTGGCGGCCCGTCCTGGAACGGCACGGCCGCGAGGGCACGCCGATCTGGTGGACGGAGTGGGGTCCGACCCCCACCCACTTCCACGGCATCGGCGACGGGCCGTTCGGGGCGGCGTTCCTGCTGCACGGGATGAGGTCGGCGGCCGGACGGGTGGACGCGCTGGCCCACTGGGTGGCCTCGGACCACTTCGAGGAGCTGGGCCGCCCACCGGCACTCTTCCACGGCGGGTTCGGCCTGCTCACGGTCGGCAACCTGCGCAAGCCCCGTTATCTCGCGCTCACCCTGGCCGACCGGCTGGGCGCGGACGAGCTCGCCTGCTCGGCCACCGGCGACGTCGCGGGAGTCGAGGCGTGGGCGGCGCGCTCGGCCACCGGCGTCGTCGGGGTGCTGGTGTGGAACGGCACCCTCGACCAGGACAGAGCCGACGGCGAGGAGATCCTGTCGCGCGAGGTCACCCTCACCGTCGAGGGACTGGCCACGGGGAAGTACGCGGTCAGCCACCACCGGATCGACGAGAGGCACTCCAACATACGGGCGGTCTGGGCGGAGATCGGCGGGGGCGCGGACTGGCCCGAGGGCGAGCAGTGGGAACGGCTCCACACCGCGAACAGCCTGGACGAGCTGGAACCCGCCCGTACCGTCCACGCGGAGGATGGGACCTTGCGGCTGGAGTTCACGCTGCCCATGCCCGCCGTCTCCTACCTGGAGTTCACCCCGGCGTGACGGGGGCGCGAGTACATCCGGCCGCCGGTGAGGTTCCGCGCGTTCCGAGGGGCGTGTGCCGGGGCGGGGCCCGGTCATCTCACTCCCGGCGGGATCGCCGTGCCGCTTTCGGGAACCGCGAGCGCCCGGGGAGGCAACAACGGGTGTCCTGACCGAGAGCCGAGAGGCCGGATATGAGCGAGACGAGCCGGACCGGGACGGAGGTCGGCGCGGTCCTTTTCCCCGACGAGGGGGCGGGGATCGACGACGCCTCCCTCATCGAGCGGTCCCGGCGGGAGCCCGAGGCGTTCGCCGAGGTCTTCCACCGGCACGCGCCGGAGATCAAGCGCTACGTCACCCGGCGGCTGGGGGTCGACGCGGCGGAGGACGTGGTGGCGGACACCTTTCTGGTGGCGTTCCGCGGGCGGGAGGGCTACGACCCGTCCCAGCCCAGCGCGCGCCCGTGGTTGTACGGCATCGCGACCAACCTGATCAGGCGGCACCGGCGCGTCGAGGTGCGGCAGTTGCGCGTTCTCGAACGGACCGGCGTCGATCCGGTGACCGTCCCGTTCACCGAGCGCAGCGACGAGCGGCTGAGCGCCGGTGCGGTACGGCGGAGCCTGGCGGCCGCCCTGGCGAGGTTGCCCTCGGGCCACCGGGACGTGTTGCTGCTGGTGACGTGGGGTGGCCTGACCTACTCGGAGGCCGCCCAGTCGCTGGGCATCCCGGTGGGCACGGTCCGCTCGCGCGTCAACCGCGCCCGGAGCAAGGTACGCAGGCAACTCGGCGGAGTCGATCCCACGTCTGTCAGCGAGGAATCCGTCCATGAATGAGATGACCCAGTTGAACCGGCTGCGCTCGGAAGTGCCCCGGCCGGGAGCGCCGGAGCTGCGCGCCGAGGAGCGGCGGCTGCTGTCGGAGATCGCCGCTCCCGGCACGGCGCCGCCCGCCCGTTCCGGTCGCCGGACGGGCCGCCTGCCGGGCCGTCCGGTGAGCCTTCGGGCGAACCTCCGTACCAGCCTCGCACTGGGAGCCGCGGCCATGGCGGTCACCGGGGTCGCGTTTGTCGGCGCCCGTTCGCTCCCCTCGTCGGAATCGGCGGTCCGGGTGGCGCCCGTGGCGGTGGTGGAGGTCCTCCGGCGCGCCGCCGACACCGCGAGCCGGCAGGACGAGCTGCACCCGAGGCCCGGCCAGTTCCTCGTCTACGAGTCGCAGGCCATGTTTCCGGTCAAGCTGGAGGAGGGCCGC
Source organism: Streptosporangium sp. NPDC001681 (assembly GCF_040298085.1). Classification (NCBI taxonomy): domain Bacteria; kingdom Bacillati; phylum Actinomycetota; class Actinomycetes; order Streptosporangiales; family Streptosporangiaceae; genus Streptosporangium; species Streptosporangium sp. NPDC001681. The sequence goes on from NZ_JBEOZN010000019.1 coordinate 20,817, forward strand.
TACCTCGACCGCAGCATGATCAAGCTCTGGCTGCCGGTCGAGGGTTCTCCCCTGGTCGAGGGGGTCATGTCGGTCAGGCACCTGGAACCGGAGCCCTACCCGGGAGAGCCGCTGCCCGCCGAGGCCAGGCGACGGGCGGGGGGCGGGGGCGAGCCGTCGAGACTTGACGGCATCGACATCCGTCCCGACCACCTGCGCACCGACTACGCCCACCTGAGCCGGTTGCCCACCGACCCCGCGGGGATGCGCGAGCACCTCTACACCGGTCTGTCCGGGGGACCCCTCGATCACTACGAGGCCTGGGGGCGGGTCGGTTCGATGATCACGCAGGCGTACCTGCCGGCCGCCCAGCGGGCCGCGCTCTTCGCGGCGACCGGCACGATCCCCGGGGTCGAGACCGTCGACGGGGTCAAGGACGCGGCGGGACGCACGGGGGTCGCGGCGGCCATGGCCAACCGGGAGGGCGGGGTGCGGCACGAGTACATCTTCGACCCCGTCACCTACCTGTACCTGGGCGAGCGCGTCGTCGTGGTGGACGCGGCCAGGGCCGGGGCCCCGGTGGGCAGCGTGCTGACCTCGACGGCGCTGCTGAAGGTCGAGGTGGCCGACCACGCGCCCAAGGTCGCCCGATAGCCGGGGCCGTGCCGCCCTCTCCGGCGGCCCCGCGCTTCCGGCAGCCGAGAGTGCGGGGCTCCGGAGACCATGACGGCAGGCACAGGCACAGGCACAGGCACAGGCACAGGCACTCGCGCTCCCGCGGGTGTCCCATACGCGAGCACCGAGGGCATCCGGGGCCCCGCAGGTGAGCGGCACCGGACCACACGATCGTGACGCGCCCACCGAGTGGTACAAATCCACACTTTTACTACGAATCGGGGGTATGGCGAAGGCACTGGTTTCTGTCACCATTACCCCATGCACGCCTTCCGCCTCCTGCGCGCCGCGGTGTTCGCGGTCGTGTGCGTGACGGCGTCGCTGGCCATGCACGTGCTGGCCGGAGGCAGCCCGGTCGGGCCGGGCGTGCTGGTCTGGGCGGTGCCGCCGACCGCGGCGGGCGCCTTCCTCCTCGCCCGGCGGCAGCGTGGCTTCGGCATGCTGCTCGGGGCGAGCTTCGCCGCGCAGTACGGCATGCACCTGTGGTTCACCTCCGGTGAGGTCACACCGGTGACCGGGCACGAGCACGGTACCGGTGGCCTGTACGCGGGTGTGTTCATGCTGCTGGTGCACGCCGTGATGGCGCTGCTGTCCGCCCACTGGCTGGAGCGGGGGGAGTGCGGCCTGGCCATGCTCGTGTTCCTGCTCTTCGCCTCGGTCCTCACCCTGCTGGTGTGGCGCGCGCCCGTCGCCTGCCGCGTCGCCCCGCCCGCCGCGCCCGACGACCGGGTGCCGCTCCGCACCCGGCTGCTCGCCGCCGCGGTGTCACGTCGCGGGCCGCCCGCGCTTCCGCTCGCCATCTGACATCGGGCCCGCGCGCCCGGACGCCGTCGTGCCCGCCGGGCACGCGACTCCGGACACCGCGTGTTCCCGGACTGTGAGCCGTCGCGCCTTTCCCGGACGGTGAACCCGGGTCCCACCATGGCCGATCGGCCCGAACTCCCTCGCGCCCTTCCCGGGCGGTGAGCCGGCGTCCCGCCACCCCGCCCGGGGTGGCGAGCCCGGCTCTCGCAGTGCCCTCCCGGTCTGCTGCCCCGATGCCGTCACGCTCTCGCGGCGGCCGTCCCGGCGAACCGGACCCGCACCGTCGAACCGAACCCCACACCGCGGTGACGCGTACCTGTCGGTGCGCGCGTTCCCTGCGAACGGAGAACCTCCATGACGTCGAACGTCGAGCTCCAGCCCGAGGCTGGGCCGTCCACACCGTCCACACCGTCCACCCCCCGCACGCCCTCCACCTGGGCGACGCTGCGCTCGCTCCTGCTTCGCCTGCACTTCTACGCCGGCCTCCTCGTCGCGCCCTTCCTGCTGGTGGCGGCGGTGACCGGCCTGCTGTACGCGGCCTCCTTCCAGCTGGAGCAGGTGGTCCACGCCCACGAGCTGACCGTCCCCGTCCCGGAGGGGCAGCAGAAGGTGCCGCTGGCACAACAGATCACCGCCGCCACCGCCGCGCACCCCGAGGGAACCCTCGGAGCCGTGCGGACCTTCGACGAGCCGGGTCAGACGACCCGGGTACTGCTCGACGTGCCAGGCCTCGCGGAGAGCACCCGCCTGGCGGTCTTCGTCGACCCGTACACCGGTCAGGTCCGGGGCGCCCTGGAGAGCTACGGCAGCTCGGGCGCCCTGCCCGTGCGGACCTGGATCTCCCAGCTCCACCGTCACCTGCACCTGGGCGAGCCGGGACGCGTCTACAGCGAGATGGCCGCCAGCTGGCTCTGGCTGGTCGGACTCGGCGGGCTGGTGCTCTGGCTGACCCGTCGCCGCCGGGCAGGGCAGCGGCTGCGCCGCGTCGTCGCGCCCGAGCGCGGCGCCCGCGGCCTGCGCAGGACCCTCTCCTGGCACGGCTCGGTCGGCCTGTGGGCGCTGATCGGCCTGCTCGCCCTGTCGGCCACCGGCCTGACCTGGTCGAAGTACGCCGGAGCCAACGTCGACGTGCTGCAGACCTCGTTCGGCTGGTCCACCCCGTCGATGCCCTCCTCCGGCGGCCACGGTGACCACGCCGCCGGGGGTCACGGGGGAGGCGGCACCCAGGGCGTCGACGCCGACCAGGTGGTCCGGGCGGCGGCGGGCAGCGGCCTGTCCGGGCCCCTGGAGGTCGTCTGGCCGTCGTCCGAGCCGGGGAGCTCGTACGTGGTCAAGGAGATGGACCGCCTCTGGCCGCAGCGCAACGACCAGGTGGCGGTCGATCCCACCACCGGCCAGGTGACCGCCGAGCTGCGCTTCGACGACTTCCCCGTGGTGGCCAAGCTGATCCGGTGGGGCATCGACGGGCACATGGGCGTGCTGTTCGGCCTGGTCAACCAGATCCTGCTGGCCGTGCTGGCAGTGGCACTGATCTCGGTCATCGTGTGGGGCTACCGCATGTGGTGGCTGCGCCGCCCGACCCGGGGTTTCGGCGCCCCCTACCGGCGCGGCGGCCTGCGGAGGCTGCCCCTGGTCGTGATCCTTCCCCTGGCGGCCGTGGTGATCGCCGTGGGCGTGTTCCTCCCGTTGCTGGGCATCTCGCTGCTGGCCTTCCTCGTGATCGACGTCGTCCTCGCCAGGATCGCGGCGTCGCGCGCGGGGAGGTCGGGCGCCGACGAGCCCGGCACCGACGAGTCCGGCACCGACGAGTCCGGTGCCGACAGGTCCGGAGCCGGGGTCTCCGGCTGAGGTCGCGGGGGTGCGGTGCGGGCGCGTGCCGCACCCCCGCGTACGCCTTCCACCACCCGGGTCAGTCCGGGTGGTGCTGGTGTTGCAGGTAGGCGGCGGTCTCGGGGTTGGCGGGGAAGTACGCCTCGATGGCCAGCTCGGCGACGGTGATGTCCAGCGGGGTGCCGAAGGTGGCCATGGTGCTGAAGAAGGCCAGCTCCCGGTAGCCTCGGCGGAGCCTGAGGGGGATCACGATGTGACCGGGGCCGGGCCGGTCTATCTCGGGTTCCGGCTGGTCGCAGGGGTAGTCGTCGAGTTCCCGCCAGAGCGCGGCCAGGTCGGGGTCGGCGGTGAGGCTCATCTGGCGGCGGAGCCGGTGCAGGAGGTGGGCCCGCCACTCGCCCAGGTTGATGATCCGCTGCGCCATGCCCTTGGGGTGCAGGCTCAGCCGGAGCACGTTGACCGGGGGGACCAGCAGCTCGGGCGCGACCCCGCGCAGCAGCAGCCCGGTGGCGGGGTTGCGGTCGATGAGGTTCCAGCGCTGGTCGACGACCACCGCCGGGTACGGCTCGTGCCCGCTGAGCACCTGCCCCAGCGCCTCGCGTACGGACGCCATGTGCGGGGAGTTGAGCGGTGTCTCCGAGTAGAGCGGTGCGAAACCGCCGGAGAGCAGCAGGTGGTTGCGCTCGCGGAGGGGGAGTTCCAGCTCTTCGGCGAGGTGCAGGATCATCTGCCTGCTCGGTTTGGACCTTCCGGTCTCCACGAAGCTCAGATGCCGGGTGGAGATGTCCGCCTGGATCGCCAGGTCCATCTGGCTCATTCGCCGGCGCTCCCGCCACTGGCGCAGAAGCTCACCTACCGGCCGGGACGTGCTGGTGGTGGTCATGCAGCTCACGATAACCGGTGATGATCAGCAAAAGCATTACTGTGTACGTAACGCTTTTCATGATGCGGAGGCGGAAGCCGCGTTCCTCGTCGCTCGGTGTTCCGGCCCTCGGCGACCCGAGGATGCGCGTCGAGATCCGCGTCACCGCCGTCATCGGCCACGGTGACTGACCGACACACCACATGAGCCGCGCCGGTTTCCGGTCCGGCGATCGACGTTCACACCTGGGGCTCCGCCCCGGGGGCCTCGGCCGGGGCGGAGCGGGCATCTTTCAGAGCATCAGCCGGACCGGTTTCTCGATGCTCTCCCGCAGAGCGGCGAACCACCGTGCCGCCAACACGCCGTCCACGGGCCGGTGGTCTGCGGAGAGAGTCAGCGTCATCACCTCCGCTGCCTCCAGGCCGCCGTCCTCGGCGACAACCGGTGTCCGGGTCGTCGTGCCGACGGCCAGGATGGCAGCCTGTGGCGGATTGATGATCGCGCTGAACTCCTCGACCCCGTACATGCCGAGGTTGCTGATGGTGATCGAACCTCCCTCCAGGTCGCTCTGGCGCAACGTGCCGTTGCGGGCCTGCTCACTGAAGGCGCGGACCTGGGCGGAGACAGCCGACAGGGACAGTGACTCGACACCCCGCAGCACGGGGGTAACCAGCCCGCCGTCCGTGGCGACGGCGACCGCTACGTCAACGGTGTGGAAACGGCGCACCGCGTCAGTCGTCCAGACGGCGTTCATCTCGGGCACCTGGACGTGAGCCGCGGCAATGGCCTTGATGAGCAGGTCGTTGACGGAGATCTTCACCCCGCCGTCCGTGTTGATCCGCTGCCGTAGGGCGAGGAGCTCACCGACGCGGACCTGTCCCTTGACGTAGAAGTGGGGGGCGCTCTGCTTGCTCTGCGTCAGCCTGCCGGCGATGGCCTGCCGGATCCGTGAGTGCGGAATCACGTCGTACGCCGCGTCGGCGCCGGACGCGGCGGCTCGGGGCGCGCCGGGGGACTCGGAGGCCGGAGCCGGAGCGGGGCCGGCGGGCCGCGGTGTCCGGGCGGCGATCGCGGCGTTGACATCGTCCCGCGTGACTCGCCCTCCCGGCCCTGTTCCGGTGATGGTGCCGATGGCGATACCCGCGTCGCGGGCCAGCCGGCGGGCCAACGGGCTGGAGAAGGTCCGCCTGTCCTCAGGCCGGGCGGTGAGGTTCGGTGACGCGGTCTGCTCCGTCCCGGGAACCTCCCGCCGGACGACCGGCTTGGCCTGAACCGGTTCCGTGACACCGAGCTTGGCGAGAAGGCGGTCGAGGTCACCCACATCTTCGCCCGGCGCGGCGATGACCGCGATCGGGCTGCCTACCTCGACCTCGGTACCGCTGGGAACGAGCGCCTTGATCAGGGTTCCGTCCGCGTGGGCCGGAACGTCCACCTCGGCCTTGTCGGTCTCGACGGTCGCGACCGCGTCGCCCGCGCGGAACGAGGTGCTCTCGGGGACGGGCCAGCCGGACAGGACCGCTGTTGTCGAACCGGCCGCGACCTCCGGCATGCGGAGTAGCTCAGCCATGGTTTCCTCCGTGGTGCGTAGATGTCGGCGGTTCAGCGACCGGTGATCTTCTTGAGCTGTGCGGTGACCTCGTCGGCCTGGGCGATGGCGGCCCGCTCCAGCACCTTGCTGATGCTCGGGGACGCTTCACCTCCGGTGACCCGCTGGACGGGCTGGTCCAGCCAGTCGAAGAAGCGACGCTGGATCTCGTCCGCCAGCCAGCCGCCGTAGGAGGTGCCGACGGCTCCCTGCTCGGCGATCAGGACGTTGTTGGTCTTGCGGATACTCATGCCGATGGTGTCCCAGTCGATGCTCGCCCGGTCCAGCCAGCGCAGATCGATCACCTCAACGTCGATGTCGCTGCTCTCCACGGCCTCCAGGACGTAGTTCGTCATGGCGAGGTAGGTCAGCACGGTGAGGTCCGAACCTGTCCGCCTGACGGCGGCCTTCCCCACCGGCAGGCAGAAGTCCAAGTCCTCCGCCGGGGTCTGTCCCGTGGTCGGGTAGAGGTCCACATGCTCCAGGACGACGACGGGGTCGTTGCAGCGCAGCGCACTGTTCATCAGGCCTATGTAGTCGAAAGGCGTGGAAGGCGCGACGATGCGCCAGCCCGGAGCGGTGGCGAAGATCCCGGCCGGATCCATGGAGTGCTGGGAGCCGTATCCGGTGCCCATGGCGACCTTGCTGCGCAGGACGAGGGGAACGTCGCTGCTGCCTCCGAACATGTGCCGGGCCTTGCCGATCTGGTTGAACAGCTGGTCGGCGGCGACCCACATGAAGTCCGCGTACATGAACTCCACGACCGGCCGGTAGCGCCCCTCGAGCGCGATGCCGCCGGCCAGACCGGCGAAGGCGTTCTCACTGATGGGCGTGCCGAGAACGCGTTCGGGGAACGCCTCGGCGAGGCCGCGGGTGGCGCCGTTCGTACCGCCCTTGAGACGGTGGACGTCCTCCCCGAGCACGACGATCCGTTCGTCCTCGGCCATGCGCCGGCCCATGACCTCGGCCACCGCGTCGATGAACTTGCGCTCCTTCAGCTTTCCCCGGAAGGAGGTGAGATCGGCGGTCCGTACCCCCTCGAACTCGCTGAGGTCTCCGCGAACACCCACATCCCGGAAATCGGGGTCCGGCCACAGGTGCGGCTTGATCTGCCGCCGGCCGGGCTTTCCCCCGGGCACCGGCTCGAGGAGTTCACCTGCGACAGCCTCCATCTCGGCCTTGGCACGTTCCGTGCACCGGGCCGTCTCCGTCTCGGTGAGGATGCCGCGGCGCAGCAGATGGGACGTGATGAGCGCCAGCGGGTCCCGCTCCCGCCACTCCTGCTCTTCTTCCTTGCTGCGGTAGCCGAAGGCGCTGCCCGGGAAGGGGCCGTTCTGGTGGAAGTAGCGGTAGACGTCGGCCTCCACGACCGTGGGGCCCCCGCCCGCCCGCATGTGGGCGACCGCTTCGCCGGTCGCCAGGTACACGGCGAGGGGATCCATGCCGTCGACGCGCCAACTGGGGATGTTGAAGGCCGGCCCGCGTGCGGACAGCCGCGGTTCGGCGGTGACCTCGTTGACGTGTGTGGAGACGGCGTACTGGTTGTTCTCGATGAAGAAGCACACCGGGAGATGCCAGGCCCCGGCGAGGTTGAGGGTCTCCAGGACGGAGCCGATGTTGACCGCACCGTCACCGAAGTAGGAGACGGAGACCGCGTCCGTGGCGGCATGCCGGGCCGACCAGGCGAATCCGGCGGCCTGGGGAACACCGCCGCCCACGATGGCGTTGGTGCCCATGGCGCCGGCCTCGCGCCACTGCAGGTGCATGGATCCGCCGCGCCCGCGGCAGAACCCGTCAGCGAGGCCGCAGATCTCCGACAGGCTGCGGGAGAGCACCGTGCGGACCGCGTCCGGCAGAGGGGCCCTGAGGTCGATGCCGTCGGCGGCCACGTAGCCGAGTGCCTTGGCGAGGAACTGGTGGTGCCCACGGTGTGAGCCGTTGACGTAGTCGCTGCCGGTGAGCGTGAGCACCGAGCCGACAGCGCCGCCCTCCTGGCCGATGCTGGAGTGGGCGGGCCCGTGTACCAGGCCCTGGGACGCGAGGGAGAGGACGTATTCCTCGAAGGTCCTGATGAGGAGCGTTTGGGTGAACATCGAGATGAGCAGCGCTGGATCGGCAGCGTCCCAGTCCTTCTTCGTCGCGACGACCTCGACCCAGGGGGCAGCTGGGCTGAGCTTCTTGTGTGTGGGCACGGACGCCTCCAAGACATGAGCACATGGCTCGGCCGGGCTCGAACACCCAGCTCTTGCGGTTGTCCCACAGTCCCGTCGAATGGATCCACATGCAAGGTCACGTTATCAATGTGTTACATAAGCATTACAGGCATGGGCATTGACTGGCCTCGTTTGGAGCGTGAAGGTCTACGTTTAAGAAACATGGATCCAATGGAGGATGGTCATGGCGAAGACACCGAGCGGCCCCGGTGACCTCAAGGAGTTTGAGCAGGAGTCCTGGTGGGAGGCGGTTCGAACCGAACTCAACGCGGACTCCCAGTGGGCGGAGGCGGCCAGGTACTTCCCCGCCCGCATCGAGTTCCGCAGTGACCACAGCTCCTGGACGGTGGACACCCGCGACGGGCGGGTCGTCTCTGTGCGGCAGGGACCTCACCCGCAGGGAGCCGACATCACCATCGTCGCCCCGGACGCGGAGTGGCGCCGCGTGATCGACGGGCGGACCGACTGGTTCGAGGGCACCTCGCCGGGGCTGGGCCGCATCACCGTGGAGGGCGACGGGATCGCCGCCATGCGCAACGTCAAGGCCATGTGGCGTCTGCTCGGCGCGCTGTCCAAAGCCGGCAGGCCCGCAGCCGAGCCCGGGCCTTACTCTCCCGACCCCGAGACGGGCCGCCACACCGTCCTCACCGGGCGCTATATCGAGGTCAACGGTCTGCGGACGTACTACGAGGAGGCCGGTGAGGGCATCCCGATCGTCTGTATCCATGCGGCGGGCCAGGACACCCTGATGTACCGCCACGTCGTGGAGGGACTGTCCGACGAGTTCCGCGTCATCTCCATCGACGCTCCCGGCCACGGCAAGACCCTCGAACCGGCCGGCGGCGCCTTCCGTGACATCAGCGACCACGCCGACTTCAACGAGGCGTTCATCGAAGCTCTCGGCCTACGGAACCCGGTCATCGTAGGGTGCTCGATGGGCGGCAACATGGTCCTCGAACTGGCCTCCCGGCGGCCGGACTTCTACCGCGCCGTCATCTCGGCCGAGGGCTCCGACTACACCCCGACCGTCAGCGACACGCTGCTGGAGATGCTGCTGCTGAACGGTCCGCAGATCCTGGAAGGCTGGTCCCGCTCCATGACCGGCCACCGCACCCCGCCCGACCGTGCCCGCGAGGTCGTGTGGCAACTGCGCAGGGTCTGCCCGGAGGTGATCGCCGCAGATCTCACCGGCTACGCCGGCTTCGACCGCCGCGATCAGGTCGGTCGGATCGAGAGCCCGGTGCTGCTGTTGCGCGGCGACGCGGACTGGCTGGTCCCGCAGGAAATGGTCGAGCAGGTCGCCGGCCGTATCCCCGGCAGTCAGATCGCGGTCCTTGAGGGGACCGGCCACTACCCGATGATCGAGAACCCCGTCGAGTTCAACCAGACGGTGCGCGACTTCGTGCGGGAGACCCTGCGATGAGCGGTCCCTCGGCCGGCCTCCCGGATCCCGCTGTGCTGCCGGCGCCCCTGGCGGGTCTGCCGGTGGCCCAGGTCGGCATCCTCGTACCCGACCTGGCGGCAGGCGTCGCCACCTGGTCGGCGCTGCTGGGAAAGGACGACTGGCTCATCTACACCTACGGGCCCGACACCGTTCCCCACCTGGCCTACCGTGGCGAGCCGGGCAGGTTCCGGATGCGGGTCGCTCTCACCGGAAGCGCCCCGCAGGTCGAACTGATCGAGTCGCTCGAAGGGCCGAGCATCTACACGGAGTGGATCAGTGAGCACGGCTACGGCCTTCACCACCTGGGCTTCCGGGTTCCGTCCGCGGAGAAGACCATCCGCGAGGTGACGGCGAGTGGTGTCGCTCTGCTGCAGTCCGGCAGCGGGTACGGGCAGGGCGGCGACGGGGGGTTCGCCTACTTCGACACCCAGGACAGCGTTGGCCTGATCGTCGAGGCCATCGAGGTCCCCAAGCGCCGCAGGCCGTCCGAGCCGCTGCCCCGGGGGCGGCGGTGAGTCCGGTCGGCAGCCGCGGCCTGCCGGGATTGGCAGGGGTCGAGCACGTCGGTTTCACAGTGCCCGACCTGGACGCGGCCACCCGGTTCTTCACCGAGGTCATCGGATGCGAACTGGTCTACACCCTGGGCCCTTTCCGGTCCGACGGCACGTGGATGGCCGACAATCTCAACGTCCATCCACGAGCGGTGATGCACCGCCTGGGCTTCTTCCGCTGCGCCAACGGTCCCAACTTCGAGGTGTTCCAGTACGAGTCTCCGGACCAGCACCCGACCCCGCCCCGCAACAGCGATATAGGCGGCCATCACCTGGCCTTCTACGTCCAGGACCTGGACGCGGCCGTGGCGCACCTGCAGGCGTACGACGTGACCGTCCTGGGGGAGCCGACCGACAGCACCGGCCCGAGCGAGGGGCAGCGCTGGGTGTACTTCCTCACCCCCTGGGGCATGCAGCTGGAGCTTGTCTCCTTCCCCCACGGCAAGGCGTACGAGAAGGCGCTTGATCGGAGCGGGGGCCAGGGAGTGAGGTTGTGGCAACCTGAGATGCCGGATCACCTGTCACGTTAGGAAGACAATGCCGCCAGGCCTCGACGGACCGTCCTCTGTCGCCAGCCAGAGGGTCGCCGACACACTGCGCAAGCAGATCCTCTCCGGGGACCTCGCCCCGGGCGCGAGGATCATGCAAGAAGAGGTCGCCGCGTCTTTCGGCTCCAGCCGGCTGCCGGTCCGCGAGGCCCTGCGGATTCTGGAGGCCGAAGGCCTGGTCGTCCTCAAACCGAACAGCGGGGCCTGGGTCTCCAAGATGGACCTGGCTGAGTGCCAGGCGACCTACAAGCTGAGAGAGCGGGTAGAACCTCTCGCCCTCAGCGAGTCAATGCCGAATCTCACTTCAGACGACTTCGCACGGCTGGATGAAATTCAGCATGAGATCGAGACGAACCATGACGTCGACCATTTCCTCATCCTCGACAGAGAATTCCATCTGATTACCTACTCGGGCTGCCGCATTGATCATCTGCTCACGATGGTCCGGCGCTTTTGGAACACGACTCAGCATTACCGGCGGGCCTACGCCCATCTCATCGATCCGGCCGGGCACGAACTGATCAACTTCGAGCACCGGCTGATCATAGAGGCGATCAAGCGAGGCGATCCCATCGACGCCGAACGCTTCCTGGCAGGGCATATCCGCCGGACACGGCTGGCGCTGTCGCTGCACCCCGAACTGTTCGCCGGGTGAAGACGCCGATCGGCTGACATATCTTCCGTTCATTTCCGGGCGGGCCGCACCAGGGGCGGTCCCCTTCTTCGGGGTGCCCGGATGCACCTCGCCGGTCCCATTCTGTGGATCCATAAACTGAATCACGTTATCTAATCGCAATATGCTCAACCTCTGCCTATGGGTTGACGTGGCCAGATTCCAGAGGGAATCTTAGAGCCATTAAAGGATCCTCGTATATGGATCCATTCATGGTGATCTCGATAAGCAGCGGATCTCCTCCGCCGGCGTTGTCGCTCCTGGCCCACCCAGCCCACGGACGAGAACGCGCCCCCCGGGCTCCCCCCTCAGAAAACTCACACCAGCAGGCCGCAGAGTCCCACCCTCGCCGTCGCGCACACCGACTCCGCGCCTTCACGAAGGAGCGCGCCGTGAAACGCCGCACAACCGTCATACGTCCCCTCGCCGCCTCCGTCGGCCTGACCGCCGTTCTTGCTGGCTGCGCCGCCGGAACGGCCGACGCCGGTGGGGCGGATGCCAAAACCGTGGGACTGATCCGTTTCTCCGGATCGGATGTCTACGCCAACAGCGCTCTCGACGCCATTGCCGCCTATGGCAAGAGCAAGGGCTGGGAGATCACCGAGGTGGACGCCAACGGCAGCGTCGACTCCGCCAACACGGCGTTGACCAACCTGGCCACCAAGGGGGTCGACGCGATCGCCATCTCCGTGTTCCCCACCGACGCACTCGCCTCGGGAGTCGCCTCGGCGCAGTCCGCAGGAATTCCCGTGGCCAACTGGGGAGGCGGCCTCGGGCCGGGCGTGCCCATCGCCGCAGACGTGTCGATCGGTCAGCCGATGGCCGAGCGGGTGGTGAACGACCTGGAGGGCAAGGGGGCATTGCTGGCCCTCGGTTATCGCCCGGGACTGCCCTGCCAGCGCCGTGAGAAGGCGCTCGATGAGGCCGTGGCGAAGACGGACATCAAGGTGGACGCCCGGCAGATCACCATCCCCGGGCAGGTCGAATCGGCGGACAAGGCGACGCAGGCTTGGGCGCAGGCACACCCCAAGGGCGACAGGCTCGCCGTGTGGGCCTGTTTCGACGACCCGGCCACCGGCGCCGTCGCGGCCCTGCAGCAGCTCGGCCGCACCGATGTCAACAGCTACGGTCTCAACGGCACCGCCGAGGCGCTGTCCCTGGTCAAGGCGGGGAAGCTGACCGCGACCCAGTGGATCGACGGACCATCCCAGGGACGTGAGATCGCCCGGCTGCTGGAGAAGTACTGGGCGGCTCCCAACGACTTCGAGCCGGTCGAGATCGACGGCGATTACAAGATCATTGACAGGTCCAACGTCGAGGGCTTCCTGGCAGACCATCCCGAACTGAGGAAGTAGTCATGACGACAGCAGCGACGGTGCCCGGCACCGGGGAGCCGGCGCCGCTCGGCCAGGCGGCGCCCCTGGTCCAGGTGCGGGGACTGGCGAAGGCATACGGAGCCATCCGCGCGCTCCGCGGCGTCGACGTCTCCTTCCGGCGCGGTGAGATCCACGGGCTCGTCGGAGCGAACGGCGCCGGCAAGTCCACGCTGATCCGCTGTCTGGCCGGTCTGGAGCAGCCCGACGCGGGCGACATCCTGGTCGACGGTGAGATCACCCACGTCCACGGCCCCGTCGACGCGGTCGGCCTCGGACTCGCTTTCATCCACCAGGAGCTGAACCTGGTGAACTCCTTCACCGGAGCGCAGAACATCATGCTCGGCAGCCACCAGGGCTCGATGGTGGCACTGCGCCGGTTCAGTGGCGTGCCCGGCGCGGTGCTTCGCGCTGCCCGTCGAGTCGGGATCGACTTCCCGCTCGACATCCCCGTCTCCGAACTGACCGTTCACCAGCAATGGCTCGTCACCATCGCGCGGGCGCTGGTGGAGGACCGTGCCCTCATCGCCATGGATGAGCCGACCGCGTCCCTGGACGCCCAGGAGGCGGCCAAGCTGTTGGAGGTCGCGCGCGAGCTGGCCGCCTCCGGCGTGGCCGTGGTGTTCATCAGCCACCGGCTCGACGAGGTGACGGCCGTCTGTGACCGGGTCACCGCCTTCAAGGACGGATCGGTATCCCTGGCGCTGCCCCGAGCGGAGATCACCCGCGAAGCCGTCGTACGTGCCATCGTCGGCCACGACATCACGCCCGGCGCCGGGGCCACGGCCTTCGAGGCGACCGAGCACTCTCGCCTCGCCCTGCACCTCCAGGGCGTGAGCCGCGGCCGGAGCGTGCGCGACGTATCCCTCACGCTTCACGAGGGCGAGATGGTCGGCATCGCCGGCCTGGTCGGCTCCGGGCGTACGGAACTGGCACGGCTGATCTTCGGTGCCGATCGCCCCGACAGCGGCACGATGACCCTGGACGGCAAGCCGTACCGGCCCCGCTCCATTCCCCACGCCATCACCCGGGGCGTCGCCTATGTCCCCGAGGAGCGGCGCTCCGAGGCGCTGTTCCTCACGCATTCGGTGGAGGACAACCTCCACATCACGGTGTGGGACCGGTGGCGCATCGGCAAGTGGCTGCCGCTCATCCGGCCCCGCTCGTCCCGGGCCGCGGCGAACCACACCTGCCGCACCCTCGGGATCAAGACGGCGGATGCCCGCCGGCCGGTCGTGGGCCTCAGCGGTGGAAATCAGCAGAAGGTCGTCATGGGCCGCTGGTTGGCCACCGACCCGAAGATCCTCATCCTGGACGAACCCACCCGCGGCGTGGACGTGGGCTCGCGCGCCGACATCTACCACCGGATCCGCGAGGCCAACGAGTCCGGATCCGCCGTTCTCGTCATCTCCTCGGAGTTCGAAGAACTCCTTGAGTGCAACCGCGTGCTCGTCATGGCCGAAGGCCGCATCGTCGGCGAGCTGACAGCCGGTGAGATCACCGTCCCCAACATGCTGCACCTCTGCTACGCGTAATCCACGTCGCGCGATCAAGAAACTGGAGAACCCGCCATGGAAGGCACCATCGAACAAGCCGCGAAGCCGTCGGCTGAGCCGGGGGCCGCACCGGGCACAGCACAGCGCGCGCTGGTTCTGACAGGCAGGTATGGAACCCCCGCCGTCCTCGTCCTGCTCCTGATCGGCTTCACCGCGGCCAGCCCGCAGACGTTCTTGACCGGCCAGAATCTGCTGAACATCCTCAACCAGAGCGCCACATTGGCCATCGTCGCCGGCGGCCTCACCCTGCCGTTGGTGGCGGGCAAGTTCGACCTCAGCTTCGCCTCCGTGGTGAGCCTGTCCGGCATCCTCGCGGTCGGCTTCCTGGAGCGCAGCGGTCTTCCGTGGTTCGCCGCCATGCTGCTCGCCCTGGTGGCCGCCGGAACCATCGGGCTGGTCAACGGGCTGCTCGTCGCGCACCTGCGCATCAACCCGATCGTCGCCACCCTGGGCACCAGCACCATGCTGCTGGGCATCAACTACGCCTACTCCAACGGCACACCCATCACGCTCGAGCCCGGCCCCTTCACCGACATCGCGCGTGCCTCGGTGCTGGGCATCCCCACCCCCATCATCCTTACGGCTTTGGTACTGGGCGGCCTGTGGGTCGCGCTGAACTTCACGCTGCTGGGGCATCACATGCAGGCGGTGGGCGCCAATCAGGTGGCAGCCCGGATGGCCGGCGTACGGGTTGCCCGCATCACCGTGATCGCCTTTGTGATCTGCGGGCTGTGCGCGGGCCTGGCAGGCATCGTGCTGTCGGCGCGCATCGGCAGCGGACAGGTCACGGCCGGTGACGGCTACCTGCTGAACGCGTTCGCCGCGGTCTTCCTCGGCGCGTCCGTGCTCAGGGACGGCGACTTTCACATCCTGGGCACGCTCGTGGGCGTCCTCATCGTCACCGTCACCTTCAACGGGCTGTCCCTGCTGGGCGCCCAGTCCTATGTCCAGTTCCTCTTCCAGGGCGGAATCCTGGTGGCCGCCACCGCCTTGAGCAGCACCAGCCGTCGCATCCTGCTCGCTTCGGTACGACGCTGACGCGCCCCGCTCGTCTGTGCGAAAGCCGATGTCATGCCGCGATCCGCGCGGCGCTTACCCGCCTCCCGGATCTCGAACCCCTGGTGCGGCCCTTGAGTCCGCTGCCGCCTTCCTCGACGCCTGCCTGCCCCGGGCATGAGTACCCGTTTCCATTCCCAAGTTGCGAGAGGCACCACCATGAGCAGCACTGAAACCGAGAAGAGGATCAAGGTCAACGGAACGGAGCTCTTCGTCCGCGACACCGGAGAGGAGAATCTTCCCGTTGTCCTGGCCCTCCACTCGTTGTTCCTCGACGGCCGCATGTTCGAGGGCTTCAAGGACGCGGCCGCCGGCAAGTACCGGGTCATCCGCCCCGACTTCCGCGGTCAGGGCAAGAGTGCGGCGGCGGAGGGCGACTTCGTTCATCTGGACACGGTCACCGCCGATGTCATCGCACTGGCCGAAGCCCTGAACCTGGAGCAGGTGCACCTGCTCGTGCAGTCCATGGGCGGTGACGTGGGCTTCCGGCTCGCGGTGGCCCGGCCTGGGCTGGTCAAGTCGATGGTCACCCTCGGCTCGTCCGCCTGCTCCGAGCCCGCCGATCAGCTGGTGGTCTTCCGCGAGTGGGTGGACAACGTCGGCCGCCAGGGCTTCGTCGGTGACGTGCTCCAGGAGACCATGGAGATCATGTTCGGCGTCACCACCCGCAACGACCCCGCCAAGCGGGACGTCGTCGAGCTGTGGAAGTCACGGATCGCCGAGGTTCCCAAGACCCTGCGCCCCGCGATGGCGGGTGTCATCGAACGCGGCACCGCCGTGCACCTGCTTCCGCAGATCAGTGTGCCCGTCTTCATCGTCTCCGGCGAGGAGGACAAGCCGCGTCCCGTTCCGTGGCAGGACGAAATGGTCGAGCACCTGCCGAACGCCACCCTGTGGCGCCTGGAGAAGATCGGTCACAGCCCCATCCTGGAAGCGCCGGACGTGGTCTTGCCCCGCGTTCTCGACTTCCTCGACCAGGTGGAGAAGCCCGGCTAGGAGTTTCCCTCAACAGTGGAGCAGGTGGCGCGGGACGTAGGGCAGGACGCGCCTCGGCCGAAACGATGACGGCCGTCCGCGAAGGGCTCGCCGATCTGGCGTCGGGACGCACCTTCTCCAAGGAGGAGGTGGAGGCCGGGCTTCGTCGGACCGGCCTCCTGGAACGGCCGGCCCGAGATGCGTCACATGGATGAGCTCGGCCGGGTGGTCAGCGGTGGCGGACCTTGGTGGTGAGGCGGTTGAGGATGCGGTCCCACTCGGTGCCGAAGGGGTTGTCCTGGACGAGGTAGGTCCAGGTGGCGGTGGGGCGCTTGAGGCCCGCGCCGTCGAGGTCGAGGCCGTCCGCGGTCACCGTGGCGGTCTCGAAGGTCTCGACCGAGCGTGACTCGATCTCGGCCAGCAGGCGCTGGTAGGCCGGGACCGCGTCCTTGTGGAACTCGTCGATCGGGTTGAGCCGCCCGAGAACCCGCAGGTGGATGCCCTCGCGCAGTTCCCCCAGGTAGGCCAGGTGGTCGGCCCAGCCGCGGTCGAGGTGGAACAGCACGATCTGGCGGGCGGCCTCGTGGAGCACCTCCTCGCCGACGCTCTCCTGTAGCTCCGACCATCGCTCGGGAGCGGCCGAGGCCAGGGCCTCGCCGGCCACCCGCTCGCGCAGGACCCGGTCGCGGCGCTCCAGCAACTGGCCGCGCTGGCGTTCGAGCAGCCGGGTGTAGCGCCAGGTGTTGCGGTGGATCTCCATGTTGACGCCCTCGGCGACCCGCTGGGCGTGGCCCACCAGGGAGTGCTCGGGCACGCCCTTGGCGTACTCGTCGGCGACGTAGTGGGCGATCAGCTCGTCCTCGCCGCTGACGTAGAAGACCGAGCCGCCGGGGTCGCCCTGACGGCCGGCGCGCCCGCGGAGCTGGTCGTCCAGGCGGCTGCTGGTGTGCCGGCCCGAGCCGATGACGTACAGGCCGCCGAGCTCGTCGACGCCCTCGCCGAGGCGGATGTCGGTGCCGCGCCCGGCCATCTGGGTGGAGACGGTGAGCGCGCCGCGCTCCCCGGCCCGGGAGATGATGGCCGCCTCCTCGGCGTCGTTCTTGGCGTTGAGGACCACGCACTCCAGCCCTCGGCCGCTCAGGGTCAGCGCCAGGCGCTCGGACTCGGCCACGTCCATGGTGCCGATCAGGATCGGCCGGCCGGTGGCGTGCACCTCGGCGATCTCCTCGACCAGCGCGAGGTCCTTCTCCATCCGGTACTCGAAGAGCCGGTCGGGCTCGTCGGTCCGCACGCACGGCCGGTTGGAGGAGACCACGGCCACCTTGAGGTCGTAGAACTCCCGCAGCTGGTCGCCGACCGCGACCGCGGTGCCGGTCATGCCGCACTTCTCCGGGTAGCGGGTGATCAGCGCCTGGACGGTGATCGAGTCGAGGATCTCGCCGGTCTCCGAGGGCGACAGCGCCTCCTTGGCCTCCACCGCCGCCTGCAGGCCGTCCGGCCAGCGCTGCAGCAGCGCCACCCGGCCCCGCGACGGGTTGATCAGGTGCACCTTGCCGTCCCGGACGATGTAGTCGACGTCCTTGGTCAGCAGGGCGTGCGCGTGCAGGGCGAGGTTGACCTCCGTCAGCGTGGCGGGGGTGTCGTAGAGGTCGAGGCCGAGCGCCTGCTCGACGGTGTCGATGCCCTTGGTCGTCAGGTGGACGTTGCGCGCCTGATCGTCGAGCTCGTAGTGGTAGCCCTTGACCAGCTGCCTGACCAGCGCCGCCATCTCCGGCACCGCGTCACCGGGGTCGGCGGCCCCGGCCAGCACCAGCGGCACCCTGGCCTCGTCGACCAGCACGGAGTCGGCCTCGTCGACCACCGCCACGGCCGGCGCGGGCACGATCAGGTCCTCCACCCGGGTGCTCAGCCGGTCGCGCAGCACGTCGAAGCCGATCTCGCTGACCGAGCCGTACGTCACGTCCGCCGCGTACGCCGCCCTGCGCTCCTCGGGCGTGGAGCTCTGCCCGATCCAGCCGCAGGAGACGCCGAGCGCCTCGTACAGCGGGCCCATCCACTCGGCGTCACGCCGGGCCAGGTAGTCGTTGACCGAGATGACGTGGACCCGCTTGCCCTGCAGGGCGTATCCGGCGGCGGCCATCGCACCGGACAGGGTCTTGCCCTCGCCGGTCGCCATCTCCGCGACGTTTCCCGACAGCATCGCCAGCATGCCGACCAGCTGCACGTCGTACGGCCGCAGGTCGAGCGTGCGGCGCGCGGCCTCCCTGACGATCGCGCAGAACTCCGCCAGGTCGTCGACCGAGGGCGTGGGCACCTCGTCGAGCGCGCGGATCCGCTCCTCGCGGGTCCCGGCATCCGCCACGACCCGCTCGAACTTCGACAGGTCGATGGTGCCGGGGCGTTCGAGGAAGCGCCTGAAGAGCTGAGTTATCGAGGCCACGTCTCCTCCAACGCCCGTTTACGGGCTCGCGTTCCGTCTCTTCGCACATTGTGGTGCAAAGATCGATTGTTCATGGATCGGAGCGGGTTCGCGAGGCCTCGGAAGCGGCAGGCGGCTCGCCGCGGACATCGGGCCGGTGGGACGCCGAGGCGCCAGGTCACCGGCCCAGCGGATGACGCAAGATACAGATTTATCGGCGGTTTGTATGTCATAGCGTAATAAATCGGACTTATTCTCTGCCGGGGAGGCGTGGACATCCCCGATGATCGGCACGAAGGTTGTGAGACCGCCGAACGTACGACGACCACCGAACATACGATGACCGCCGCGGAAACGACGACCGCCCTGGAGGCACGATGAGCCTGTCCGACCTGCAGCCCGTTCCCACAGACCAGCTCGCCTTCCGGCTGCCGCAGAAGTTCGAGACCGTCGCCGAGGAGCGCCGCCACCGCCAGGAGCGCCTGACCGCCGCGCTGCGGCTGTTCGGCAGGTTCGGCTTCGAGGAGGGCGTGGCCGGACACATCACGGTCCGCGACCCCGAGCACCTGGACCACTTCTGGGTGAACCCGTTCGGCATGTCGTTCAAGCACATCAAGGTCAGCGATCTGATCCTGGTCAACCACGAGGGTCAGGTGGTCGAGGGCCGTTACCACGTCAACCAGGCCGCGTTCGCGATCCACTCGATGGTCCACCAGGCCCGCCCGGACGTGGTCGCCGCCGCGCACAGCCACTCGGTGTACGGCAAGGCGCTGTCCTCGCTCGGCACGCTGCTGGAGCCGCTCACCCAGGACGCCTGCGCGTTCTACGAGGACCACGGCCTGTTCGACGACTACACCGGGGTCGTGGTGGAGACCGAGGAGGGCCGCCGCATCGCGCAGGCCCTCGGCTCGCACAAGGCGGTCATCCTGCGCAATCACGGCCTGCTCACGGTCGGCGACAGCGTGGACGCCGCCGCCTGGTGGTTCATCACGATGGAGCGCTCGTGCCAGGCGCAGCTGCTGGCCAAGGCCGCGGGGCCCACCGTCCAGATCAGCCACGAGAACGCCAAGCTCACCCACGGCCAGATCGGCAACGACACGGTCGGCTGGATCAACTTCCAGCCGCTGCACGACCAGATCGTCGCCGCCGAACCCGACCTGTTCGACTGACGGCCCGCGAGCCGCACGCCCTCCTTCGTGGGGACGGTCGTGCGGCTCGCGGGGACCCCGTACGGCTCAGGTCGTGTCCCTCTCGCCTCCCCTCTCGCCCGCGGCGAGCAGGGCGACCGCGCCGAGCAGCAGGACACCGCCGCACGCCGCCGGCACGGTGAGCCGCTCGCCGAGCAGCAGGACGCCGAGGAGCGCCGCGCCGACCGGCTCCACCAGGGAGATCACCGAGGCCGTCGTGGCACGCACCGCGGCGAGACCGGTGAAGAAGAGGCCGTAGGCCAGCGCCGTCGGAACCGTGCCGAGAAAGGCGATGATCGCCCAGGAGGCGAGCGGGTCGCCGGAGGGCAGCAGGCCCTGGGCCAGCGCGACGGGCAGCAGGCAGAGCCCGCCGACGACGAAGCCGCCCATGGCGGTGCGGTACGGCTCGCCGGAGGAGGCCCGGTTGAGCAGGGTCACGCCCGCGTACCCGGCCGCCGACAGCAGCGCCCACCCGATGCCGGCCGCGGAGAAGGTCGCGGAGCCGTCGTCGAGGGTCAGCATCGCCAGACCGGTCAGGGCGATCGTGACCGCGCCCAGCCCGGCCGCGCCCAGCCGCTCCCCCAGGAGCAGCCGCCCGCCCGCGGCGACGAGGACGGGAGTGGCGCCTATGGTGACCACCGTCGCCACGGCCAGTCCCGATCCGGCGATCGCCGCGAAGTAGGCGGTCTGGTAGACGGCCATCGCCACGCCCGTGACCAGGATCCGCCCGAGGGCGGCCCCGCGCCGGGGCCTTCGGATGGTGAGTGGTCCGGCGGACCGGGTTCCGCCGAGGGCCGGGTCGTCTCCGGCGGGCCGGGTTTCCCCGAGGCCGAGGAGACGGCCGGCCAGCAGGAGCATGGCGGCTCCGGCGGCGAACCGCCAGAAGGAGACGGCGACGGGGCCGAGCCCGCCCGCCTGGTAGAGCAGCGCGCCCGCGGCACCGCCGGTGCCCCAGGCGGTCGCCGCGATGGACACGTACAGCAGGCCCCGCCGCACGGAGACATGCGTCATGAAGGTCTCTCCAGATGAGGTGATCGTCGTCAGGTCGCACGTATGCGGACGGCAAGCACCCACCGGACCGCTCGGGTCCGGTCGTCAGGAGAGAGGCCGCCCGCTAGCGGGCGGTCGGCGGGGCAGTGATCAGAAACACGGCCCCACCCTAGCCAGGTGTTCTGTAGATTCTCAATTCGCATGCCCCCGGAAACCAGGCTCACCGAAGCTCCCGACGACAGGCTGGTCGCACCAGCGGAGGATCAGATGACAAGGAAGCCGGACCGGGCCTTGGCGGTTCCCGGGACGCGACGTGATCCGGACAGTGGCCGCACGTTGCACGGCAGGTGGTTCGCCGACCCCTACGCCTGGCTGGAGCGGCTCGACGACGCGGAGACCCAGGCGTGGATCGCGGCGCAGGAGGCCGTCACGCACTCCGTGCTGCGCGCGGAGCCCGGACGCGACTGGCTGCGGGCGGCGGTGTCCCGATCGGCGCGTCACGCGCGGCTGTCGCCGCCGATTTCCGCCGGGCCGCTCGGACGCGAGTTCGTCTGGCGGGCGGACGCCGGCGACGAGAAGCTCTCCCTCATGCTCCGGCGCCGCAGGGGCGCACCGCTGGAGGCGGTGCTCGACCCCAACACCTGGCCGAGCGACGAGGCGCTGGTGTTCGCCGTGCCGTCGCCCGACGGCGCGCTGGTCGCGTTCGGGAAGGCCGTCGGCGGTACCCACGACGCGGTGATCCAGGTGCTCGACGTCGAGACGGGGCGGCTCCTTCCCGACCGGCCTCGCGGCACGGGCCACACGGCACCGGCCTGGCGACCCGACGGGTCGGGGTTCTTCTACGCGGCCTGTCCCGAGCCGGGCGAGGTGCCCGCGGGCGACGAGGCGCACTGGAACGCCGTCTACGAGCACCGGCTCGGGTCGGACGAGCCGGCCCGCCGGATCTTCGGTGACGACCAGGAGAAGGAGTACTGGTGCTCTGTCAGGATCAGTGAGTGCGGACGCTTCGCCGTGCTGTACAAGTGGGACTACGTGCACGCCAACGTCGTCTACCTGCTGCGCCTCGCCGACGACGCGTTCCTGCCGGTCGCTCCCGTCATGCGCTCTCTCAACCAGGTGCAGGTGGTCGGCGACTCCCTGCTCGTCCACACCGACCTCGACGCGCCGCGTGGCCGCCTCTGTGTCGCGCCGCTCACCGCCCCGACGGAGTGGCGGACGCTCATCCCGGAGAACTCGGACACGCTGCAGACGGTCACGGGCATCGGTGGCCGGCTCTACGCCGTCTACTCGCACGCGGCGTCGCACCGCGTGCGCATCCACGCCGAAGACGGCGCCTATCTGCGCGACCTGGCACTGCCGGGGCTCGGCTCGGTGAATCGCAACGAGGGCGAGGGCATCGTCAGCGGTGTCAGCGGCTCCTGGAGCGGCGACGAGGTGTGGGTGAACTTCACCTCGTACGTGCAGCCGCCGTCGGTCTACCGGTACGACTACGCGGCCGACCACCTGTCGCCGTACCACGTACCCGACGTGGGGTTGGACGCCTCCGCGTACGTGACGGACCAGGACTGGTACGAGTCGCCGGACGGTACCCGGGTGTCGATGTTCGTCGTTCATCACCGGGATCTGCCTCGCGACGGTCGCCGGCCCGTGCGGCTGAGCGGCTACGGCGGCTTCAACATCCCGCTGGAGCCGCGCTTCTCCGCGCTGAACGCCGCCTGGCTGAAACTGGGCGGCGTGCTCGCCTTCGCCAACGTGCGAGGCGGTGGCGAGTACGGCCGCGCCTGGCACGAGGGGGCGGTCAAGACGCGGCGGCAGAACGCCTTTGACGACTACATCGCGGCGGCCCGCCGATTGGAGTCGGCGGGCTACACGACACCCTCCAGGCTCCTCTCGCGCGGCAACAGCAACGGCGGTCTGCTCGTCGCCGTCACCGCCATGCAGGCACCCGAGGCATTCGGAGCCGTCTACTGCCGCGCGCCCGTCCTCGACATGCTGAACTTTCCGAGATTCGGCCACCTGAGCTCGGCGACCGTCGAATACGGCTCGCCCGACGATCCCGTCGAGGGCGCCTATCTCGCCGGGTACTCGCCGTATCACAACGTCCGAGCCGATCGCCGCTATCCCGTGATGGCGTTCGTGCCGGCGTTGAACGACCGGGTCGCACCGCCGCACGATCCGCTCAAGATGGTCGCCATGCTCCAGTCCGAGGGCAAGGAAGGCGGCCCCTATCTCCTGCTGCCGCTCCGGGCCTCGGGACACGGCGGCGGCACCACGCTGACGGCGCTCGTCGAACAGGACGTCGACGAGCTGAGCTTCTGCTGCTGGGCGCTCGACGTCGCGGTGCCCTCGCCGGACGAGGCGCCCGGTGTGACCTCGCGGGCCGCGCGGTGAGCCGGGCCGGAAACGCTCATCGTGGGGCACGGAGAACGAGGGCCCACGGGTTTTCGCCGGGAACCGGTCGGTAAACGTGACAGCAGCTGACAGGTATGGGCGGGACGATCGTGCCATGACCATGACAGCGAAATTCCTCGCCGTGAACATAGACTGCGCCGAGCCCAGGCGACTGGCCGAGTTCTACGCGGCCGTCTTCGGCTACCAGGTGCAGTACGCGGAGGACACCTACGCCGGTATCGGCGACGGCACGATGACCATCTACTTCCAGCAGAACCTGGACCGCAAGCCCGCCGCCTGGCCTGGCCCCGACAAGCAGTTCCACCTGGACGTCCGCGTCGCCGACGTGGAGACGGCGGTCCGGGACTACCTGGAGCTCGGGGCCACCAGGCCCGCCTTCCAGCCGGGCGAGGGAAAGTGGGTGGTGCTCGCCGACCCCGAGGGCCACCTGTTCTGTGTCTGCCCGATGGGCGACCAGTAGGTCGTCCCTGAAGCCCTTCGCTGTCGAACCCGGCGAGCGTGGACGGTCATCGCACCGGGCGGCCCGTCGCCGGGTGGGATGAGAGGCGGCGCAAGTCTCTACCCGTTCGTCTCGCGCTCTAAGCTTGCGGGGTGACCCAAGAAGCGCTTCCTCCCAGATGCCCTGTTCGCTCCGCGGGGTGGCGATGACCTGGGTCGGGATATCGATCGCGTTGGTCGGCGCGCTGGGCTACGCCCTGGGGGCCGCGCTCCAGCAGTTCGAGGCGGTCTCCGAGGGCGCCTCGCTGAAGCTGATGAGGCGGCCCCGCTGGTGGATCGGCGGTGTCATCGGGTTCACCGGGGCGTCCCTGCACGCCGTCGCCCTCAGCTTCGCGCCGCTGATAGCGGTGCAGCCGATCAGCGTGGCGACACTGGTGTTCGCGGTGCCGCTGGCGGCGATACTGCACGGCAGACGCCCGCACCGGGCGGAGATCAGTGGTTCGATCGCGGTGGCCGTCGGGCTGCTCGGCCTGCTGCTGCTGGTTCCCGTGCACCCGGTGAAACCGCACATGACGAACCAGGAGGCGCTGGGCTTCCTCGGCTGCGTCGGACTGGTCATCCTGGCGACCCATCTGCTGGGGCGGAAGATGGGCGGCTCGGCCAAGGCGCTCATGCTGTCGGTCGCCGCCGGAGCGATGACCGCCAGCGTCTCCACCTTCGTCCGGGTGGTGGGCGGCAACTTCGGCGGCGACTTCGGCACGCTGCTCAGCTGGTTCACGGTCGCCATCCCGGTGCTGCTCGTCTGCGCGGTCGTGTTGCTGCAGAAGACCTACGAGGTGGGTTACTTCGGCATCTCCTACGCGGCGGTGCAGGTGGTCGACCCGATCACCTCGATCCTCGCCGGTGTGCTCCTGCTCGACGAGGCGGTGCCCACCGGCTGGCTGAACGTGGTCCCCGCGCTCTTCGCGGGTGCGCTGGTCGTCTGGGGGACGATCGTCCTGGGGAAACTCTCCCCGGACCAAGGGGTTCCGGCCTCGGTGCGCGAGCAGGCGACGGTCTCGCCGTAGCCGTCCCGCGCCGGGTCACCCGGAGGGCGGTGTCCAGCCGAGCACCTCGTCCATCGCGCCGTTCACGCGCGAGGGGGCGAGCCGCCAGCTGAGCGCCGTCATCGTGTCGCGCAGCCGCACGGCCAGCGGGTTGCGCATCCGGGTGACGCGGCAGATCGCGGCGGACCGGGCCACGATCCCGGAGGTGCGCTCCAGCCGGGCGGCGGTGTAACCGGCCAGCACGTCGTCCCCGTCAAAGGACACGGCGCCCGTGCCGTCGCCGACCACGTGGGCCAGCACCACCGCGTCCTCGATCGCCTGGCAGGCACCCTGGCCCAGGTTGGGGGTCATGGCGTGCGCGGCGTCGCCCAGCAGTGCGACCCTGCCGCGGTGCATGGCGGGCAGCGGGGTGGTGAGGTGGTGGACGTCGTTCCGCAGCACCCGCTCCGGCGTGGCGGCGGCGAGCAGCTCCGGGATCGGGGAGTGCCAGTCTCCGAACAACCGGCGCAGCTCGGCTGGCTGGTCCCCGCCGCCACCGCCCGCGGGGACGGTGTCGGTGGCGTAGCAGTAGGCCGTGTCCCCGGCCAGCGGCATGACCCCGAAGACCTTTCCGCGCCCCCAGCTCTCGTAGGCCTGGCCGGGTACGCCCGCGGCGGGGACGAGCAGCCGCCAGGCGGTGACGCCCGAGTAGCTCGGGGCGGGGTGGGCCGGAAACAGCGTGGACCTGACGGGGGAGTGGATGCCGTCGGCTCCGACCACCAGGTCCGCCTCCGTCCGCCCGCCGGCGAAGGTCACCAGGCCGCTGTCCGGGTCGATCCGGGTGACCTCGGTGTTCAGCCGGACCGTACCGGTTTCGAGGCGCGAGGAGAGCGCGTCGACCAGATCCGCGCGGCGCAGCAGCACCACGGAGTCGCCGCCGTTGCGCGCGGAGGCGGCCTCCGCGCTGGTCCTCACCATCCACCTGCCGTCGGAGCGCCGGAGGCCGCCCGTGCCCTGGATCGCCGACAGCCGGCGAATCTCGTCGCCGGCCCCGATCGTGTCGAGCGCCCTGAGCGCGTTGGCGGCCACGGCCAGGCCGGAGCCGACCGGCTCCAGGGACGCGGCCCGCTCGAAGACCGTGACCTGCCAGCCCCGCCGCTGTAACGCCACCGCCGCCGTCAGCCCGCCGATGCCCGCTCCGATGACCGCCGCGTGTGCCATGACCCTCTCCTTTACTACGGATGTAGTGGAAGTTACTACGCCCGTAGTTAAACTACAAATGTAGTATTCGAGGGTGAAGTCCCAGCGAGCCGAGCTCATCGCCGACACCGCCATCGACCTGCTCGTGGAGCGGGGGATGCGCGGCCTGACCCACCGGGCCGTGGACGAGGCGGCGGGGCTACCGCCGGGGTCCACCTCCAACCTGGCCCGCACCCGGTCCGCGCTGCTGGAGCTGGCCCTTGACCGGCTCACCCGGCTGGAGTCCGCCATGTTCGCGCCGATCCTCGGCGAACCGGGGCTGGACGCGGTCGACGTGCTCACCGAGATGACGGCACAGCTGCTCTGGTCGCAGTTGACCGTCGGCCGCCGCCGGACGGTCGCCCGCTACGAGCTGGCCCTTGAGGCCACCCGCCGTCCCGAGCTGCGCACCATCTATGACAGGGCGGGCGAGCGCTTCCGTGACCCCGCCGTCGCGATCCTCGCCGCCGCGGGGTCGCCCGACCCGGTACGGCATGGGCGCCAGCTCGTCGCCTTCGGCGAGGGCGTCATGTTCGACGCCATCGTCGGCGCCGGAGCCGAACCGACCCTGGACGACCTCCGCCTGGGGATCGGGGAACTGCTGCGCGGCATGCTCGGCCGGGAAGGCTCGTAGGGCTCGGCCGAAGCGTCGCGGAAACCGGAGAGGTCCGGGGCCCGAAAGGTTCGAGGGTCAGGGGAAATTCGGAAGGCCGGATGGGCCGGTTCGAGAGGCGTTCAGCGGGCCGGGCCGGTGAGGCGGGCGCGGTGGGCGGGCCACTCGTCGTCCAGGATGCTGAAATAGACGGTGTCGCGCCAGGTGCCGTCGGGGCGCCGGCGCTGGCGGCGCAGGGTGCCCTCGGGAACGCCGCCGATGCGCCTGATCGCGTTCTGCGAGCGGATGTTCAGGTTGTCGGTCTTGAGCTGCACTCGGTTCACGCCCAGCTTGTCGAAGGCGTGGTCGATCAGCAGGATCTTGCACGCGGTGTTCACCGCGGAGCGCCACACGGTTCTGCCGTACCAGGTCCAGCCGATCTCGATGCTGTCGGCGTACCCGGGCGTGTCGATGTAGGTGGTCCAGCCGACCGCCCGGCCGGTCTCCCTCGGCACCACCGCGAACGGCACGTAGTTCGGTGCTTCGACCAGCCGCGCCGCGATCCGGGCCAGCTCGGCCTCGGTGCGCGGGGTGGGGGCGGGCATCCAGCGCCACACCTCGTCGTCGCCGCCACCGGCCAGGAACAGGTCGGGGATGTGGTCGCCGGTCAGCGGTTCCAGCCGTACGGTGTCGTCTTCGAGGGTGAGGGGAGCGGGCATCTGCGCGGTCATGGAAGGGACTTTAGGGCTCCGGGTGGACCTGTCCGAAGGTCCACTCGGCGGCTCTTCCCGGGGACCACTCGGGGGTCCCGCCACGTCCCGCCGCGTCCCGTCGCGGAACGAGGATCCCGTGAATTTCGGCATTGCCGGGCGTGTCGACAGGCGTACCGTCTGGTCGGTACACTCTCGGGAGACCGTGAGGAGATCCCATGGATTTCGCGTTCCACGCCGGGACCGAGCAGTCGCGGGGGCGGCCGCTCGACGTCATGGACGAGTTCGCCCATCCGGTGCTCGCGGCCCGGATCGCCGGGCGCTGAGGATCTTTTGAGAAGCACATGACCTGACCTCGCCGTTCTCCCTCCCGCGTGCCGGGACTGCGGGCGGTGCCAGGGGGCCCGGGGTCACCGGGCACCCGAATCGATGAAGATCGACGAAGGGAGCGTTCGTGGCGCTGGACGAAGAGGCGGTCAGGGAGCGCGCTGTCGCGTTCCTGGCCGCGCACGACCCCGCGGGGGATCGGCTGGAGTTCCTGCGGGCCAGGTTCGACGCCGGGCTGGCCTGGGTGCACTTCCCCGAGGGGCTCGGCGGGCTCGGGGCCGCCCGCGAGCTGCAGCACGTGGTGGAGCACGAGCTCGCGGGGACGCCGCAGATCAACCTCGGGCTGCAGACGATCGGGCTGGGGATGGCCGCGCCCACGATCCTGGCGTTCGGCACCGACGAGCAGCGCAGCCGGTTCCTGCGCCCGCTGTGGACGGGCGAGGAGATCTGGTGCCAGCTCTTCAGCGAGCCCGGCGCCGGCTCCGACCTGGCCACGCTCGGCACCCGCGCGGTCAGGGACGGGGACGAGTGGGTCGTCGACGGGCAGAAGGTGTGGACCTCCGGTGCCCACCACTCCCGGTGGGCGATCCTGGTCGCCAGGACCGACGTGGACCTGCCCAAGCACCGGGGGCTCACCTACTTCGTGTGCGACATGCACGCTCCCGGGGTCGAGGTCAGGCCGCTGCGGCAGATCACCGGCGAGGCCGAGTTCAACGAGGTCTTCCTCACCGGGGTACGGCTCGGCGACGACCTGCGGCTGGGAGAGATCGGCGACGGCTGGCGGGTCGCGCAGACCACGCTCATGAACGAGCGGGTCGCCATCGGCGGCGCGCCGGTCAAACGGGGCGGCGGCATGGTCGGCCTGGTCGCCGAAACCTGGCGCACCCGGCCCGAGCTGCGCACCCACGACCTGCACCAGCGGCTGCTGCGCCTGTGGGTGGAGGCGGAGGTGACCCGCCTGGCCGGGACGCGGCTGCGCGAGCAGCTGTCCGCCGGGCAGCCGGGCCCCGAGGGTTCCGGTATGAAGCTCGCCTTCGCCTCGCTCAACCAGGCCCTGTCCGGGCTGGAGGTCGAGCTGCGCGGCGAGGAGGGCCTGGCCTACGACGACTGGACCTTCCGCCGCTCCGAAGGCGTCGACTTCGTCGGCCGGGGTTCCGGATACCGCTACCTGCGCGCCAAGGGAAACTCCATCGAGGGCGGCACCTCGGAGATCCTGCGCAACATCGTCGCCGAGCGCGTGCTCGGCCTGCCCTCGGAACCCCGCGTCGACAAGGACGTGCCCTGGAAGGACCTGCCCCGATGACGTACGACGCGAAAGTGGTGAGCGACCGGTGACACTGCTTTACACCGAGGTCGAGGAGGAGCTCCGCGCCTCCGTACGGGGCCTCCTCGCGGACCGCTGCCCGGCCGACGCCGTGCTGAAGCGGGCCGAGTCCGAGGCGCCGTACGACATGGACCTGTGGAAGACGCTGTCGCGGGAGATCGGGGTGGCGGGCCTGCTCGTGCCGGAGAACTACGGCGGGGCGGGGGCGTCGGCGCGCGAGGTCGCGGTGGTGCTGGAGGAGCTGGGACGGGCGGTGGCGCCGCTGCCGTTCTTCACCAGCTCGGTGCTCGCCACGAAGGCCCTGCTGAACGTCGGCGAGGAGGACCTGATTCAGGAGCTCGCCTCGGGTGAGACGACGGCGGCACTGGCGGTGTCGCTGGCGGCCTCGCCGTACCGGCCGCTGCCGGAGACCGTCACCGTCACGGACGAGGGGCTCCTGAACGGGGAGGTCAGGGCGGTGGCCGGCGCGGACGTGGCGGACGTGCTGCTGGTGCCCGTCGGAACGGCGCTCTACCAGGTGGAGGCGGAGAACGTCCGGATCGACGTGCTGCCCTCGCTGGACCTGACCCGGCCGATCGCCACCGTCACGTTCTCGGACACCCCCGGGCTGGCACTCGGCAGGCTCGACGTGCGGAGCGTGCTGAACTTCGGCGCGGGGCTGCTCGCCTCCGAGCAGCTGGGTGTCGCCGAGTGGTGCCTGGGCACGACGCTCGCCTACATCAAGGAGCGTCACCAGTTCGCCCGCCCGGTGGGGTCCTTCCAGGCGATCAAGCACCGGATGGCCGATCTCTGGCTGGACGTGGTGCGCGCCCGCGCCGCTGCGAGGAACGCCGCGGACCTGCTGGCCACGGCCTCGCACCCGCTCTCGCCTCCCGATGGTGTGGAGGCGGCCGGTGAGCGCGAGCTGGCGGCGGCGGTGGCCAAGTCGTGGTGTTCCGAGGTGGCGCTGCACGTCGCCGAGGAGAGCGTCCAGCTGCACGGCGGGATCGGGATGACCTGGGAGCACCCGGTGCACCTGTATCTCAAGCGCGCCAAGGCGACCGAGATCGCACTCGGCACCCCCGGCGCCCACCGGGAGGCCGTGGCGGCTCTCGCGGACCTGCCCGCCCCCATCTGACCTTCTCCCCGCTCGCGGGCCTGCCCCGCCCGGCCCGCGAGCGGGTGTGAACTGGAAGGCTTACTTGGTAAAGGGGGCCTGCTCCGGGCGAAGCGAGGTGAGGAGCAGGTCGGCGAAGTGCGCCCCCAGTTCCGCGCCCGAGAGCGGGCCCTCCGCGTTGTACCAGGTGCCCAGGTGGTGCACGGAGCCGAAGAAGAAGTCGACGACGATGTCGGCGGGCACGTCCTTCCTGAAGGTGCCCTCCTGCTGGCCCTCGATGACCAGGTCGCGGAAGCGCTCGTGGTAGCGGCGCCGCTCGGCGCGGACGACCTTGCGGATGTCGGGCGTGAGCAGGTGCATCGACCGGAAGAAGATCTTGGAGTCGTCCAGGTTCTCCACGGTGGTCGCCACGACGTCCGCGGCGGCGGTGTGCAGGCGCTCGGCCACCGGCCCCGAGCTCTCGGCGAAGTGGGTCAACCGCTCCATCTGCATGCGCAGCACCCGGCCGTAGATCTCGCGGAGCAGGTCGTCCTTGGAATCGAAGTAGTGGTACATGGCGCCCTTGGTGACACCGGCCGCCGAGACGATTCCCTGCACCGACGTGCCCTCGAAGCCCCGCTCGGCGAAGAGGCGGGTGGCCTCGCTGAGCAGGCGCTGCCGTACCGGCTCCTGGTCCTGAGTCATGCGCGTCCCCCATGGTGTGGTGAGGGAAAGCGTACCGACTGGTTGGTCAAGCAGGCGGCCGATTGACGGAGACGTGTTACTTGCGTCACCTTCGCGATTGGACGATAGCTGGAGCCCCAAATTGGGTATTTCATAGTCCAAGGATCTTCAGTGTGGCAGGTCCCCCCACTTTCTTTCACGACCGCATCGAGCCATGGGGGTTCGTCATGCCCGGCGGATCTATCTACGTGACGCCCGTCGACCAGGTTCACGGCCTGTCGCCCCAGGTCATGTACGAGCAGTTCTGGCTCAAGGAGGTCGCCCATCGCAGGAAGATGCGCGGGGTCAAGGCGGCGGTCGGCCTGGTGGTGGGCGTCGCGCTGGCCTACCGGTTCAACCTGTCCCCGCCGATCCTCGGGCTGCTGTGCGGCCTGCTCATCGGTGCCGCGGACGCGTTCTGGACCTGGCGCGAGTACGACGCCACCGCCGTCTGGCGAGGCAAGCGCAGGGGCGAGACCATCACCGGCAGGCTGCTCCGCCGCAGGCTGCGCAGGGCCGGCTACCACATCCTCGACGGCCGGGCCATCCCGGGCAAGGCCTCGATCGACCACCTCGTCATCGGTCCCGGCGGCATCTGGGTGGTCGACAACGAGGCCTGGCACCCGGAGACCGAGATCGCCCGGTACGGCGACCGGCTGTTCCTCGGCGAGAAGTACGGCACGAAAACGGCGAAGGCGCTCGTCGAGGTCTCCGAGTCACTGGCCGAGGTGCTCTCCCGCGAGACGGGCATCCCGGTCACCATCGAGCCGTTGCTCGCCGTGCACGGCGGGCAGCTCAGGCGGTCGGTCACCGCGGAGGGGCTCACCCTCCTCAAGCCCCGCCTGGTCGCGCGCTGGATCAAGGACGGTCCGCGGGCGGACTTCGACGACGCCCAGGTGGAGGTGCTCGCCAGGACCGCAGCCCGGGTGCTGCGCCGGATGAGCTGACCGTACGAGCGACCGCGCCCGGAGAACCGGTGAACGCGAACGCCGTCGCCGGGTGGAATCCGCTCAGGCGAGTTCCTCGATGAAGGCCGCCAGCTGCGCGACGTTCCGGCACTCGTACATGGGCACGATCCCCCCGTACGCCGTCGCCACCGAGTCGCCGGTGTCCCACTGGGCGGTCGGCTCCGGGTTGAGCCAGTAGCTGTGCCGGGCGTCCTTGGTCAGCCGCCTCAGCGTCTCCAGCGCGGGCGGCTGGTAGTTGGACCGGGCGTCGCCCAGGATCAGCAGTGACGTCTTCGGTCCGATGGCGTCGCCGTACCGCTCGGCGAACGTCTCCAGCGCGTGGCCGTAGTTGGTCCGGCCGAACCGCACCATGTCGGCCTCCCTCACCAGCCGGGTCATCGCCTCCGCCACGTCGGCGCCGGGCACGAAGAACCGGGTGATCTCGTCCACCGTGTCCACGAACCCGAACGCGCGGACCTTGGTGAACTGCTCGCGCAGCGCGTAGGTCAGCAGCAGGGTGAAGTGGGCGAAGGCGGCGACCGAGTCGCTGGTGTCGCAGAGCACGACCAGTTCGGGCTTGTGCGGGCGGCGCGGCCTGTTGAAGGTGGTCAGTGGCACCCCGCCGCTGGACAACGAGGCCCGTACGGTCCTGCGGAAGTCGAGGCGGCCGCGGTGGCCGAGCCGGTGCTTGACGGTCAGCCTGGCGGCGAGGCGCCGGGCGAGCGGGTGCACCTCCCTGCGGAGCCTGGCCAGGTCGGCCTTGGTGATCCGCAGGAAGTCGAGCTGCTCCAGCGGCGGGCGTACCGAGGATCGGGCGATCCGCTCGATTCCGGAGTCCTCGGCGATCCGGCGGCGCACGTCGCGGGAGACGGCGTCCTCGAAGCGCCTGGTGTTCTCGCCGATCCGCTGCCGGGCGACCTTCTCGGCCAGCCCGCCGCGCTCCTGGCCGGCGAGGACCTCGGCGAGCAGGCGCGCCATGAGCGTCTCGGGGGAGAGCGCCCGCATCACCGAGTAGGAGAACCAGTTCTGCCTGCCGGGACTCGCCACCTGGCGGCCGAAGCGCTCCACCATCGCCCGCGCGAACTCGTTCATCCCCTCGGCGCCCAGCAACAGCTCGGCCAGCCTGTCGCGCAGCTCGGGGAGTTCGGCGGTCTCCAGGTCCGGTTCGGCCTCGTGCGAGGGCCGCAGGCCGGTCGTGGAGGCGGGGAACCACAGGTCGAACAGCGTGTCGAAGCCCGGCCGGTGCGAGGGCCGCTTGACCAGCGTCGCGGCGTACGCGGCCCGCAGCGACTCCCGCTCGGTCAGGTCGATCACCTCCAGTGCCCTGGCCGCGTCCAGCCCCTCGGCCAGCGACACCGGCAGCCCCGCCTCGCGTAGCGCGTGCACGAACCCCACGTGCCGGTCGAGCAGGCTCACCTTCCGCCTCCCGCCCCGTGGGCCGAGCGCTCCGCGCCGGTCACAGGGCCAGTTCCTTGCGTGCCCGGGTCTGGTCGGAGGCGTGCTTGAGCACGACGCCGAGGGTGGCCCCGATCGCCGCCTCGTCCAGCTCGGTCCTGCCCAGCGCGATCAGGGTGTTGGCCCAGTCGATCGTCTCGGCGATCGAGGGCGCCTTCTTCAGCTCCAGGGCGCGCATGGTGGCCACCGTACGGGCGAGTTGCTCGGCCAGGGCGGTCGTGATCGTGGGCACCTGGGCCAGCACGATGTCGCGCTCGCGCTCCGGCGTCGGGTACTCCAGGTGCAGGTAGAGGCAGCGCCGCTTCAGCGCCTCGGAGAGCTCGCGGGTCGCGTTGGAGGTCAGCACCACGTAGGGCCTGCGTACGGCGGTGATCGTGCCGAGCTCGGGGATGGTGACCTGGTAGTCGGACAGGATCTCCAGCAGCAGCCCCTCCACCTCGACGTCCGCCTTGTCGGTCTCGTCGATCAGCAGGACCGTGGGCGTCCGGGAGCGGATCGCCGCGAGCAGTGGCCGCTCCAGCAGGAACTCCTCGGTGAAGATGTCGTCGTGGGTGGCGTCCCAGCTCTCGTCCTGTCCGGCCTGGATGCGCAGGAGCTGCTTCTTGTAGTTCCACTCGTACAGCGCCCTGGCCTCGTCCAGCCCCTCGTAGCACTGCAACCTGACCAGTTCCGCCCCGGTCGCCGCCGCCACGGCCTTGGCGAGCTGGGTCTTGCCCACACCGGCCGGCCCCTCGGCGAGGAGTGGTTTGCCGAGCGCTCCCGCCAGGAAGACCGAGGTCGCGATGGAGTCGTCGGAGAGGTAGTCGACGGCGCTGAGCCGCTCGCTGGCGTCGGCGGGCGAGGCGAACCACATGTGTGCTCCCAGTACAGGACCGAATGTTGTTCTAGCTTAGCCGTTGATCGTCGCGGATTTCGAAGCCCTGCCCGATGTGCGCTATCCTTCAAGAGCTTCAAGCGCCGCTAGCTCAGTTGGTTAGAGCAGCTGACTCTTAATCAGCGGGTCCGGGGTTCGAGTCCCTGGCGGCGCACTTGCGGGAAAGCCCAGATCGGCATCGCCGATCTGGGCTTTCTTCTTTTGAATCCTCGGTGAGCCGGGTCAGCGGACCCGGCGGCCGTGGCTGGGCTCGCTCTGGCGGTTCGCCCGGTCCACGGCCGTCACGTGGTAGTGCGCGCCGCCGGCTCCCTCGGGGTCCACCCAGCGCACGTCGCGGCCCGCGGGGATGACCGCGACCAGGTTGCGGGCGTCGGCGAAGTCACCGGGACCGGCCTGCCGGTCGAACCTGAAGACCGCGAACTGGAACGGGACGTCCCTTCCGGGGGCGACGATGTGCAACTCGGCGCCACCGGCCACCTTGTGCGCGGTGGCCAGGACCGGGCGGCGCGGCGGCCGGCCGCCCGCGAGGCGCGGCAGCAGCGGGGCGAGGGCCGGGCGGGTGTAGTGGTCGGTCACGGCGGTGCTGACGCTGCCCAGCCGGTCCTCACGTACATCGCCGGAGTTGTACCAGATGTCGCCGCCGACCTGGGGGTTGTCCCGGTTGAGAGTGAGGTGCCGGGAAAGCTCGTCCGGCTGGAACCACTGGGCGGGCTGCCCGGCGGCACCGGCCTTGTAGGCGGCCTGGCCGATCCAGAGCTGGACGTCGGTGCCCGCCGCCACGCCGGACCACCAGGGGATCAGCTTGGCGTAGTCGGCGTTCGACTGGCCGATGTACCAGTAGATCTGCGGTGCGATGTAGTCCAGCCAGCCCTTCCTGACCCAGCCCCGGGTGTCGGCGTGCAGGTTGTCGTACGACTGGCTGCCGGCGGTGTCCGAGCCGAGGGAGTCGGTGGACCTGTTCCGCCAGATGCCCGAGGGGCTGATGCCCCAGGCGACCTCCGGCTTGGCCTGCCGTACCCGCTGCTGCATCTCCCGGACGAGCAGGTCCACGTTGTCGCGCCGCCAGGAGGCGAGATCGGGGAAGCCCGCGCCGTAGCGCGCGAAGGCCGCGGCGTCGTCGAAGGCCGTGGTGTTGACCGGGTAGAAGTAGTCGTCGAAGTGCAGGCCGTCGATGTCGTACCTGGTGACCGCGTCCATCATCGCGTCCTGCACGAACGCCCGCACCGCGGGGATGCCCGGGTTGTAGTACAGCTTGCCGCCGTAGGAGACGATCCAGTCCGGATTCCTGCGGCCCGGGTGCTCGGGGTGCAGTTTGGCCGGGTCCGGCTGCATCGACACGCGGTACGGATTGAACCAGGCATGGAAGGCCAGGCCGCGCCGGTGCGTCTCCTCGACCAGGAAGGCCAGCGGGTCGTAGCCCGGGTCCTGGCCCTGAACGCCGGTCAGGTACTCCGACCACGGTTCGTGCGGCGAGGGCCAGAAGGCGTCGGCGGTCGGCCGGATCTGGACGAAGACCGAGTTGAGCCGACGGGTCCGCGCGAGGTCCAGCCAGGCCAGGTACTCGGCCTGCTGCGCCTCGACGGTCAGGCCGGGCTTCGACGGCCAGTTGATGTTGAGCACCGAGGCGATCCACATCCCGCGCATCTGCCGCAGCGGCGGGACATGACCGTCGGCGTTGCCGGCGGCGAAGGCGGGCGTCGAGGTGAGGGCCGACAGGGGGAGAGTCGTCGCGCCCGCGGCCAGGGCCAGGCCGCGCAGGACGGAACGTCGGGTGGGTGCGCTCATGCGGACCTCCGGGGGGCTGAAGAAGAAGGCGCCGAGCGTGACATTGGCAGAAACTTACTTTCAAATCAATGACAATGAAGGAAAATATCGTTGAGATGCGATCCGCTCCAAGGCGTTCGGGCATGCGGCCCGGTGGGGGCCACGGCGCGCCGAGGGGTCGGGTGGATCGGTGGTGATCCGGTGGCGGGTGCGTGTCGGTCGCCTGGAGATGGGCACTGGACATAAACCCATATAAGAGGTAGGGATAGTATGAAAAATTCCATGACATTCGAGGAGCAGCCATGGCAGCCAAAGTGATCGACGCGACCGCGTACGTCCAGGAATGGCAGGACTGGCACCATCGGCACGAGGTGGTGCTGGCCGATCCCCACGGGTTCCTCGCCGTCACGAACCTGCACTGGCTGACCTCTGAACCGCAGCGCCTGCCGGATGCTCCGGGGGAATGGTCGACCGGCGGCGAGGGCGTCGTGGTGACCCTCGGAGACGCGGAGGAACTGGTGGTGGACGGCACACCGGTGCGTGGCCGGTACGTGTTCGGCCTCATCCCCGAACGCGGCGCGATCAATGCCACCTGGGGTGACGCGGTGATCGAGGTGGCCAGGCGGGGCGGGCATGACATCGTCAGGCCGAGACACCCGGACCACCCGCTGCGTGTCGCGTTCGCCGGCACGCCGACCTTCCCGCCGGACCCGCGCTGGCTGGTCGCCGGCCGCTACGTGCCGTTCGACGAGCCCCGGCCGACGGACGTCGGGGCGGCGGTGGAAGGGCTGCGGCACGTCTACGACGCGCCGGGGCGGGTCGAGTTCGAGCTCGACGGGCAGACGCTGAGCCTGACGGTGTTCAACGGCCACGCGCCGGGCAGCCTGATCGCCCTGTTCACCGACGCGACCTCCGGCGTGACCACCTACGCCGCCAACCGCGTCCTGCAACTGGGGGTGCCCGACGCCGGCAACCGGGTGACCGTGGACTTCAACCGGGCCACGAACCTGCCGTGCGCCTACACCGACTTCGCCACCTGCCCGCTGCCGCCGGCGGAGAACCGATTGCCGGTCGCGATCGAGGCAGGCGAGAAGATCCCCTACGAGCGCGGCTGACGTCGGATGAGCACGCCCGTGATCCCGCTCATCCGTTCCCCTGGGGGAGAGCATCGGCCGGTTCAACGGGATCACGGCCAAAGGTCCGCCGGGTGGCGGGCGCGCCAGGCGGTGTAGTGCGGCTGACTTTCGAGGGATTCGCGGTGGGCCTCGGTGGCGAGGCGCGTCAGCTCCTCGGCCCGGTGGGCGAGGGCGCCGTCGCGGCGCCAGGCCGCCAGGTGCCTGATCCACACCGGTGATCCGGCGAGCGGGCGGACCACGAGCCCAGGTCCTGCGGGGAAGCTGGCCTGGCAGGGCGAGATCGCATGCTTCCCGGCGATGAGATTACGGATCATCATCGGCTCGATCATGATGTACGGCATCTTCGGGACGAAGCCCTCGTTCTGGCAGGCGGTCACGAAACACTCCGGCCAGCCGACGCCGTCCGGCGGCGAGAGCACCCAGTCGTCGCCCGCCAGCTCCGCCAGCGGCACCTCCTCCAGCACCGCGAGGGGATGGGCCTCGGCCATCGCCACGAAGACGGGTTCCACGGCGATGGGACGCACGCCCACCGAGGGTGGGATGACCAGCTCGTGGCCGGGGTAGTCGATGAGGGTCGCGGCGTCCAGCCGCCGGGAGGTCAGCAGATCCAGCAGCAGGCGGGGCGAGTGCTCGGTGTGCACGGTGATCGAGGCCCCCGGGACCTCGAACAGCCGCCGCAGCAGGCCGCTGAACAGGGGGTTGGCGTAGCCGCCGATGCGGGCGACGCTCGTCTGGCCGCTGGGCGGCAGGGCGCCTGTCATCAGCTCGTCCACGGTGTGCAGCGCGGACCTGGCCCGGGTGAGCACGAACTGGCCGAACGGGGTCGGTGTCACGCCCAACCGGCTGCGCCGGAAGACCTGGCCGCCGAGCGTGGACTCGATCCGGTGCAGCTGGGCGGTCAGGGCGGGCTGGGAGACGCCCAGGGAGGCCGCCGCCTTGCTGAGACTCCCCGCGCCGGCGATGGTGCATAACGCTCGAAGGTGCCGTAGCTCCAGCTGCATGGGCCAAATATAGTGCGGCATAACGCTGGATTTATATGTCTCTGGGATAAGACGCGGTTCCCTCGTTCGGCGCACAGTTGACGGTGATCCCTACTTCCGAAGGAACCCCCTATGCCAGTGACCTACCGCCGTTCCGGCCTCGTCTTCACCGATCACACGATCACCGTCCCGCTGGACCACTCCAGCCCGGACGGGGCGACGATCGAGGTGTTCGCGCGGGAGGTGGTCGCGGCGGGGCGGCAGGGGGACGACCTGCCGTGGCTGCTGTACCTGGAGGGCGGCCCCGGCCACAGTGCCCCCCGCTCGCCGGTCGGGTGGCTGCACCGGGCCACCAGGGAGTACCGGGTGCTGCTGCTGGACCAGCGCGGCACCGGGCGCAGCACTCCCGCCAACCGGCAGACCCTGGCCGGCCTCGACGACCCCGCCGCCTACCTGCGCCATTTCCGGGCCGATGCCATCGTCAGGGACGCCGAACTGCTTCGCGCGCGGCTTCTCGGGGACCGGCCGTGGAGCCTGCTGGGGCAGAGTTTCGGCGGGTTCTGCGCGCTGACCTACCTGTCGCTGGCCCCCGAGGGGCTGCGCGAGGTCATGATCGCGGGTGGGCTGCCGCCGCTGGCCGACCGGCCCGAGGACGTGTACCGGGCGGCCTACCCCCGCGTCCTGGCGCACAACGAGCGGTTCTTCGCCCGCTATCCCGGTGACCTGGCGATCGCCCGTCAGGTGGCCGACCACCTGCAACGGCAGGAGGTGTTCCTGCCCGGCGGGGAGCGGCTGACCCCGCGGCGCTTCCAGACCCTCGGGATCACGTTCGGCACGGAGAGCAGGTTCGACACGCTGCACCATCTGCTGGAGGAGGCGTTCGCCGGTGAGAAGGAGCTGTCCGACGTCTTCCTGCGCCGGGTGGACGCGCTGGTCTCCTACGCCGAGCACCCGCTGTACGCGCTGCTGCACGAGGCGTCCTACTGCCAGGGCGGGGCCTCCAACTGGGCCGCGCACCGCGCGCTGGGCGAGTTCCCCGAGTTCGATGTGGAGCAGGGCGGCCCCGTCCGGTTCTTCGGCGAGATGATCTTCCCGTGGTTCTTCGACGAGGACCCGGCGCTGGTCCCGCTGCGGGCCTGCGCCGAGGCACTGGCCGCCTGCGAGTCCTGGCCGCGCCTCTACGACCTGGACCGGCTGAGCGGCAACACCGTTCCGGTGGCGGCGGTGATCTATCACGACGACCTGTACGTGGACCGCGACAGCTCCCTCCGCACCGCGAGCACGGTGCGTGACCTGACTTCCTGGATCACCAACGAGTATGCCCACGACGGGTTGAGGGTCTCGGGCGAGACCGTGCTGGACCGGCTCATCGCGATGGTCCGCCGGTGAGCCTGGGGACATGACGGGGGCTCGGCTTCCCGTGCCTTCCGGTGGCGTACGAGCGTCGATCGCCTTTCGCGGAGATGAGCCCTTTTCCATAACCCGCGGGTTATGGAAAAGGGCTCATCGTGTCCATCTCAACTGCCCATAACCCACCGGTTATGAACAGCCTTGACCTGCGGCTCCCCGGCCGGTACGAACGGGCCGACAAGCTCGACACTCTCGCGTGATCACCCCGTTATCCGACACCGG
Organism: Streptosporangium sp. NPDC001681; assembly: GCF_040298085.1. Taxonomy (NCBI): domain Bacteria; kingdom Bacillati; phylum Actinomycetota; class Actinomycetes; order Streptosporangiales; family Streptosporangiaceae; genus Streptosporangium; species Streptosporangium sp. NPDC001681. The sequence goes on from NZ_JBEOZN010000019.1 coordinate 60,190, forward strand.
TGACAATCTGCGGCATTCCCCAAGCAAGGAGAACCCGTGCGCAGATCGTCCGTGGTGGTCGCCACGCTCATGGTCATGGCGTGTCTGTCGACCGGTCCGGCTCACGCCGAGGATCCGGGCCAGACGCGAAAGGTCGAGGTCTTCGGCGAGCACGCCCCCCAGGGCTACACCGAGGTTCCGGTGGAGAGCGGCGACAAGGCGAGGGGCCTGGCCGTGCCGTCCGCCACGGTGACGCCGATCGAGGTCAACGGCCCCAGTGACAAACGCATCGACCTGGTCTACCTCGGTGACGGTTTCACCGAGGACGAGCAGGACGCCTACACCGCCCAGGTGGCCAACAGCTGGAACATCCTGGTCCAGCGCGAGCCGTTCAAGAGCTACCGCAAGCTGTTCAACGTCTGGCAGGTGAACGTCGTCTCCAACGAGTCCGGCGTCGACAACGACCCGGTCAAGGGGGTGCGGAAGGACACCGCGCTGGGCGGTGAGTACTGGTGCGAGGACCTGGAGCGCCTGGTCTGCGTGGACATCCCCACCGCCCAGTCCTACGCCGGGCTGGCCCCCGCCTTCGACCAGATCGCCGTCGTGGTCAACAGCCCCACCTACGGCGGTGCCGGCTACATCGAGGAGAACCTGGTCACCTTCTCCGGCGGGCACCGGAGCGGCCCGGAGATCCTGCCGCACGAGTTCGGCCACTCCATCGGCGACCTGGCCGACGAGTACCCCTACTGGGCCTACCCGGACGACGGCAGCACCTACACCGGCGACGAGCCGGTCGAGACCAACGTCTCGATCCACAACGCCGGACAGCAGACCGCGCGGCAGGCCAAGTGGTGGTACTGGCTGGGCGCCGAGACCCCCGACGGCGGCGTGATCGACACCTTCGAGGGCGGCGCCTACTACAACCTCGGCATCTACCGGCCCAGCGACAACTCGCTGATGCGCTCTCTGTACCGGGAGTTCAACCTGGTCGGCCGCGAGGAGATGGTCCGTACGTTCGTCGGCACGACCGGCCTGATCGACGACTCCACCCCGAGCGGCAAGGTCAAGCCGAACAGCACCCTGACGGTCACCCCGGTGGGCCTGCCGACCGTGTCCACCCGCTGGTTCATCAACGGCCACGAGATCACCGAGTGGGCGGGCAGGACCTCGGCGGTGGCTCTGACCAAGAAGCCCAAGGGCCACGGAAAGCCCGAGGCGCCGTGGTGCGGGCGTAAGGACCTGAAGGCCAAGAAGGGCGACTGCACCTACTCGGTGCAGGTCAGTGACTCCACCGACTTCGTGAGGAACTCCGCCTACAAGGCGGACACCCTCACCCAGTCGATCACCTGGACGGTCGACAAGCACTGACCGGAGGATCCTGCCACGCCCCGCTCGGGACGCGGCGGGACCGGATGGCGAAAGAACGGCGATCGCCGAAGGATGTTCCGCGGAAGCGGGCGTCCTTCGGCGATCGCGTGCGTTCAGCGCCGGGTCGTCATCCCGTCTTGGCGAGAATCGCCTTGGTCATCGCGTCGAGACCGATCAGGTTGAACTTCTTCCCGAGGGTGCGCATGATCGAGTTCTCCGACGGGCGGTAGATGCCGTACGCGTAGTCGGCGCCCCCCTGGTAGGCGCCGATCACGCCACCGTCGGGAGTGGCCTGACCCAGGTACTGGTACCACTTGCGCTTGCCCGAGGTGAGCTGCGCGGCGGTGTACTTCGACACGTTCGCCGCCGACGGCTCGCCGCCGGTGTAGGTGCTGTTGAGGGTGGAGTACTCGTCCGCGAGGTTACCCATTGAATGTCCGAGCTCGTGCACCACGACCTGGCCGGAGCTCGCGTTGCCGCCCGAGGCGGTGGCGACGCCGCCGCCCGCGCCGTACCCCGCACCGCCGTACTTGGTGCTGTTGCCCAGCGCCACCACCTGGTCGACACCGGGTGCCAGCGCGGCGTAGGACTTGGCGGTGGCGGTGTTCACGCAGAGCAGGCGCTCGATTCCCGAGCACCAGAACCCCATCCCGAGCGCGGTGTTCCTGCTGACGCCCTGGGTGGGGTCGTTGTCGACGCCCGACTGGCTGGAGACGACGTTGACCATCCACACGTTGAAGGAGTTCTTGTAGGTGCTGAACGGTTCGACGGCGGTCATCTCGGCCCACTTGCTCGCGGCGTGGGCCTGGAAGGTGGCGATCTCGGCGGAGGTGTAACCGTCGCCCACGAAGACCAGGTCGAAGCGCTGGGAGGAGGGGCCCGTCTGCTGCAGGGCGGTGACCGTGGCGGTCGGCGCGGCGCGCGGGGCGGGAGGCACCTGCCGCTTCGGGATCTCGACCTGCTGGATCGTGCCGTCGGGGGAGAAGACCTCCACCCGCTCGGTGGATCCCGGCGGGGACGGTTCGGCGGTGGCGGACGTTGGTGTGGCGAGGAAGGCGATGACGACCGGTACGAGCAGCGCCAGGCGGAGGGGGCGGGGCACGGCGTCTCCTTGGGGGTGAGCGCAGTGGATCTAGTGCCCACATCGTGATTTATCGCCATACGCCCAGATAATCCCTTTTCGAGATAACCCTCCCGTTATAGTGGTGAATTCTGTGCCCTCACCCCCTCCATGGCTTCTCGTGCCTGGCCGAGGTGCTCGGGAGGCCGACGCCGTAAAACGCACTCGAAGACGGGCGGTCCGCTACCGGTGAGACGGGCTCCGATGGTGGTGGAGCCGCCGCCCCGCCGGATCGAGTCACCGGCCAAGCCCCGGCCTTGATCACGTCGCGGAGCGGAAAGCAGGCGTAGAGTAGGAGGTACCGAGGACATTTCGTACGTTGGCATTCAGGTCGACGTCGCCCAAGGCGATAGGCGAATCCGGTCCTCCTACGGGCCGAGACGGGCCGGGCGATCATGACGCAGGCGCTTCTTTCCCACAGCACACCGCTCACCGACGAGGCACGTCTGAGTCTGGATCCCACCCTCGGCCGCAGGGGCGCCGTGGACGGGGCCTGGTGGCCACACTCCCAGGACGCGGCGGTGGAACTGCCAGACCTCATCGCCGCCGTCGACCGGCGGCTGGACCGGCCCGTCAGGCGGGTGGGTCTGCCCCTGGGGTCCTGGGACGACATCCCGCACCGTGTCGCGGCCCCCGGCCGCCAGGTCAAGGTGGGCTGGTTCCGCAACATGGACCCACACGTGGTCACCCTGATCTGCGAGGCCATGGAACCCGTCAACCTGCTGGTCATTCCACCCGGCACCGAGAGCGGCACGGCCGCGCACGCGCTCACCCTGGCCACCAGGTGCGCGGGCGCCACCCGCCCGACCGACATCCTCACCGCCGCGGCCTCCTCGGACGTCAGCTCGATCGCCCGGGATGACAGCCGGGCCGTCTGGGAGGACGAGGGCGGACAGATCGCCGGCTGCGCACCGGCCGCCGGTCACCAGGGCCCGGATCCTCGCCGAGAGGAGACCTCATGACCATCCTGAAAACCCGAGCCTCCTGCGGAGTGGGGCCCCAGGCCGTCGCCCCCGCCGCCACGGTCATCCATCTGCACGGCGAGATCGACGTCTTCACCAGCGCGGCGCTGCGCGAACGGCTGCTCCGCGCGTTGCGGCGCGGAGCGAATCCGCTCATCCTCGACCTGTCCGGGGTGTCGTTCTTCGACACCTCGGGGCTGGCCGTACTGGTCGGCATCCAGCGCCGCGCCAGATCGCTCGGAGTCACCTTCGAGCTGTCCGCGCCTCGTCACCAGACGGCGGACCTGCTACGGGTCACCGGCCTGGACCGCACCTTCACCATCCGCTGAACGTCGGTCGAGTCCTCTGGGGGAGGATCCCCTTCACCAGAGGACGATGGAGCGGGTCAGGATCTTGGTGAGGTCGTCCTCGGTGACCGGCCGGGGGGCGGTGCTGAGCAGGCGCTGCTGCTTCATCGCGCCCTCCGTCAGCGCGGGGACGTCCGCCTCGGTGTAGCCGACGCCGCCGATCCCGCCGGGGAGGCCGATGTCGCGCATCAGCCTGGTCAGCACGCCGGGCAGGTACTCGGAAAGGTCGTCGGGCCTGGCGGCGGACGGGTCGAGCAGTTCGGCCGCGCGCAGGTGCCGCTCCGGCTGCGCCTCGAAGGTGAACCTGAACGCCTCGGGAGCGGTCAGCGCGACGGCCATGCCGTGCGGCACCATCGGCTCGCCCGCCGGGTAGCCCTCGGGGTGGAAGTCCCTGACCCGCCCGGCGATCGGGTAGGCGTTGGCGTGCGGGATGTGCACGCCCGCGTTGCCGAACCCCAGTCCGGCGAACGTCGCCGCCAGCGCCATCCGTCCCCTGGCTTCGACGTCGTCCCCGTCGCGTATGGCGGTGCGGAAGGACTGCGCGAGCAGCGCGATGGCGCGCTCGGACCACATGTCGGCCACCGGGTTCGAACCGCAGTAGGGCACCCGCTCCTCGGGGCGTTTGCGCTCGTATGAGGTGTACGGCCGGGCGGTGTAGCTCTCCAGGGCGTGGCAGAGGATGTCCATCCCGGCGGCCGCGGTGACCCCGGCGGGCTGGGTCATCGTCAGGTCGGGGTCGACGACGGCCAGCACCGGGCGGAGCCGGGCGTGGCTGATCCCGGTCTTCACCTTCAGGTCGAGCACGTCGAGCACACAGATCGTGGTGCTCTCGGACCCCGTTCCGGTGGTCGTGGGCACCGCGACCAGCGGCTTGAGCGGCCGGGACGGGGCCAGGCCGCCGCCCACGGGCGCGTTGACGTAGTCCATCAGCTCGCCCGGGTTGGTGGTGAGCAGGTTGACCGCCTTGGCGGTGTCGATGCTGGAGCCGCCCCCGACGGCGACGAAGGCGTCCCACGGCCCGGAGGCGCGGGCGTGTTCGATGGCCGCCAGCAGGCTCTCGTCCGTCGGCTCGACGCGCACGCCCTCGTAGACGCTCGCCTCCATGCCGAACCCGGAGAGCTGCTCGGCGATCCGCTGTGGCGCGCCGGTCGCGGCCACCCCGGGGTCGGTGATGACGAGGACGCGCCGGACGCCGTACTGCCCGAGGTCGAAGCCGATCTCGGCCGAGGCACCGGAGCCGAACTTCAGGGCGGGGGCGCCGTAGGTGAAGACGGACTCAGGATTGCCCGGAGCACTGAACACGCCCGGCTCCTCTCTCGCTGATCTTAGGAATGTCACGGGAGAGCCGTAAGAGGTACTCCGTGACACTTGATGCCCATTTCTCCGCCTGCCGACCCCGGATCTCGCTGATCTTCCCGGCGAGGTCAGAACGGTCTTGGTACCGACTTCTACGATTGCCGACACGTTCCCAGACGGCACCCCAAGTGGTGATATCTGCCCTCATGGCAAGAGGAATGCATGCAAACGGCAAGTCGTCCTCACTAGCATCGCCGCCATGATGAAAAGAATGATCGCGGTGACCGCTGTCGCCGGAGCCGTCGTGCTGGCGGCCCAGCTTCCCGCGTCCGCGAGCTCCTCCACCGCGCTGCTCCGGCTGCGCGGCGGTTTGACGCTGGAGATCCCGAACTCCTGGCGGGTGTACGGGACCGCGGACCAGGTCCGGGTGGTGACCGGTGCCTGCGCGCGGCCCAACGGCGGTTACTTCCAGCCCAGGTGCGACAGCTTCTGGGTCATCGGGCCGAAGGCCCTCAAGACCGGCGCCGAGGGCTTCGGGCGCTACAACCCCGACCAGGGGCCGTTCTACCCGGCGTCCGACGTGGTGCCCTGCGCGACCAACCCCAAGTACGGCCAGGTCCTCGGCAAGGCGATCGCGGTCGGCTACCGCAACATCGGGGTGGCCCACAAGGCGCACTACCGGGTGTGGCCCGGCCGGTGCGTGACGTACACCGGCGGTGAGCAGAAGTCGACGTTCAACCAGCGTGAGTGGTACCTGCCCCAGTCGAAGATCCTCATCGTCGACCAGTGGGCCACCCCGGGCCTGGCCACCATCCTGAAGAACGCGGTCTGGGACAACTGACCGTCAGACCCGCCACCTGGAACCGGACCGGCCTGCTCGCCCCTCGATCACGGGCAGGCCGACCGGCCACAACTCCCGCCCGCCGTCGCCATCGGGCCCCGGTACGCGTACGGCGGGCGTGCTCGCGGCGGACCATCGTGGTGGTACGGGCCAGGTGGCGGTCACCCGGCCCGGAGAACCTGCCGCTGCCGCCGCCGTCCCTCATCGACTTCCGTGAGCTCGCGGGCGGGGAGTGATCAGCCGAATACCTGCTCGGCGCGTGTGTCGTAGGTGGTGCGCGCGGCGTCGATCTCGTCGAGATGTTCTTCCGCCCAGCTGACGAGACCGTGGACGGCCTCAACCAGGGTGTGGCCCAACGGGGTGAGCGCGTAATCGACACGGGGCGGCATCACCGGGTACATGGTGCGCGAGACGATGCCGTCCCGCTCCAGCTCGCGCAGGGTGACGGTCAGCATGCGCTGGCTGATGCCGTCGATCTCGCGCTTGAGCTCGGTGAACCGCTTGGTCCCCACACTTAGCTTCGAGATCACGTACAGCGACCACTTGTCTCCCACCCGGTCGAGGATCTCGCGGGCGCGGCAGGCGGCCGGTGTGCGGGAGGACGGTGCGCCCATGGTTACCTCCGGTGAACCGAGCAAGGAAAAAGTGCCTTCTTGTGCGATGAGACGCGGCGACTGAGCATAGAGCCAGTTCCGAACAGAGATCAGGTCACTTTCAAGAACTGAGTTACTCATCAAGACTAAGGAGACATCATGGAAGCCGAAGTTGTCGAGATCCCGGGCTACCTGGCCGCGACGTGGGCCATCGATCCGGCCCACTCCTACGTGGGATTCGTCGTACGTCACCTGATGATCGCCAAGGTGCGTGGCCACTTCACCGGGGTCGAAGGCACGATCACCACTGCGGCGGAGCCCCTGGGGTCCAGCGTGACCGCGGCCATCGACCTTGCCTCGGTGAGCACCGGCAACGCCCAGCGCGACGCGCATCTGCGCTCCGCCGACTTTCTCGAAGTCGAGAAGTTCCCCACCATGTCGTACCGTTCCACGGCCATCCGGTTGGACGGCCGCGGCCACGTCGTGGACGGCGAGCTCACACTCAAGGACGTGACCCGGCCGGTGTCACTGAAGCTGGAGGTCAACGGCTTCGGCCCGGACCCCTTCGCCGCCGAGCCCTTCCGGGGCGGCCGCGCCGGGTTCACCGCGACCGGCGAGATCAACCGCATGGACTTCGGCGTCAGCTACAACGGGCCCATCCCCGGCGGCGGCATGGCCTTGGGGGAGAAGGTGGACATCGTCCTGGAGATCGAAGCCGCTCGCACGGGGGCATAAGGATCAGGCCGGGCATGGGCCGGAGAGTTCGACCCCCCGCCGCCACCGTGAACAGTGCCGATCAAGATGGCGGCATCTCGACCCCGGCCGGCAAGCCCTGCTCGCTCTGGCCCATCTGCGCAACGGTGACACCTACACTCGTCTGGCCTTCGGATTCGAGATCGGTGTCAGTACCACTTGGCGGTATGTCCGCGAGGCCGTTGCCCTGCTCGCCGCGGCCGCCGACGAACTGGAGGCCGGCGAAGCGTTCGGTCAACAGGGCGGTGAAACGCTCATTGATGTCGAGGGCGATATGCCACCCCCGCCCGTCGAGTCGCTCTTGAATCGTCCGGCTGAACGCACTTGTGCCGGAGCCAAGTTCCACGACGACCGGTTGCCCCATTGACGGAATCGGTGATGTCATCTGCCGGGCGAGAGCTTTGCCGCTCGGTATCACCGATGCGACAACGGTTGGCGCCTTGGCGAATTCACGGATGAACGGAATGAGAGTGTTGTTCACGACGCCTTCTTTCTAACCGACGAAACGGGCGGACTCGATGTGTCGGGTCCATCGGTCATTGCATGGCGCGATGCCCGGCGCTCTACGGACCGCCACGCGCTTCGTAGAACGCCGGGCATCGCGCCGCTCTACGAAGCGCGTGGCGGTCCGCTCCAGCTTGGCGAGGGTTAGCGAGAGTTTCTCGCGTGCGCGCTCGCCCTCCCCGGACAGCCCGGAAATTTCGAGCACGCCGAGCGTTCGACTACTGGGTGAGGGGACGCTGGAGGCGATCAGCGGGTTTGAGCGTGCGCTACACGACCCTGGGCTGGTCGATCAGGGTGCCGACGTTGTGGTAAAAGATCCGATTCTCGACGATCTTGCCGTCCTTGATGGTGAACTGCTCGATGAACTGGGTCAGCTCCCCCGTCGCGACGTCCGTGATGCCGACGCACGCCGCTACGCGGTCGCCGTCGGCGATGGTGTAGTGCACCGTGATCTTGGAGACGTCGAGGTAGTTAGGCAGGATCTGGGCGAGGGCGAGGAATTCGTCCTTGCCGTGGTAGGCCTTCCCGAAGGGCAGGAACGCCGGCTCGATGACCGCGACGTCGTCGGACAGGTAGGAGAAGACTCCCTCGACGTCGCCGCTGTTCGCCGCTGCGAACATGGCTTCGACGATCGCGCGGTTCTTCTCGGTCAATGAGGTATCTGCGGACATGGCGTTTCTCCTTTGAGGCGCAGGCTCTCGTGCGTCGAGAACCCCCGTTGGGGTGCGGTGTTCGGGCTGGATGCGGCACACGCGTTGCTGCTGGTTCAGCGGTCGATCGTGGACTCGTTGAAGTCGTCGTGCCGGGCGCCGGTGGCCGGCGTGAGGGTGTCGAGCCGCTGCAACTGGTCGGCGGTCAGGATGACGCCGTCGGCGGCGGTGTTCTCCTCGACGCGAGCGACTCGCCGGCTGCCGGGGATCGGGGCGATGTCCCCGCCCTGGGCCACCAGCCAGGCCAGCGCGATCTGTGCCGGGGTGGCACTGACCTCGGCCGCGATGTTCCGTACTTCCTCCACGAGCTGCAGGTTCTGGTAGAAGGCCTCGCCGATGAAGCGCGGATTGGTCTTGCGCCAGTCGCCGTCGGGGATCTCCTCCGGCGTGCGGATCTGGCCGGTCAGGAACCCGTGCCCGAGTGGCGCGTAGGGGACGAGGCCGATGCCCAGCTCGCGTAGCAGGGGCAGCAGCTCGGTCTCGACGTCGCGGGTCCACAGGGAGTATTCGGTCTGCAACGCGGCAATCGGGTGCACGGCGTGGGCGCGGCGAATCGTGTCCGGCGAGGCCTCGGACAGGCCGATGCTCAGGACCTTGCCTTCGGCGACCAGCTCGGCCACGGTGCCGATGGTCTCCTCGATGGGGGTGTTCCGGTCGACCCGGTGCTGGTAGTAGAGGTCGATCCGGTCGGTGCGCAGGCGCTTCAGGGAGCCCTCGACGGCGGTGCGGATGTTGGCCGGACTGCTGTCGAACAGGCCGGTTCCATCCCCGGCATGGGACAGGATGCCGAACTTCGTGGCGAGGACGACCTGGTCGCGCCGACCCTCCAGCGCCTGACCGACGATCTCTTCGCTGTGGTACGGGCCGTAGCTTTCAGCGGTGTCGATGTGGGTGACGCCGAGGTCGAGCGCGCGATGGATGGCGCGGATGGATTCAGCGTCGTCCAGGCCGCCGCCGGAGAGGAGGGTGCCGGCCATGGACATGGCACCCAGGCCGATCCGGGAAACCCGCAGGCTCCCCAGCATGGCGTGCTGCATCAGAGAACTCGTTTCTCGTCGAGAGTGTCGAAGGAAGGTGCGTCAGAGGGAAGCGGCGAGGGACGGCGTCCACGGCATCCGGGCGCCGATCTCGATCTCGCCGACATCCAGCCAACATCGGTTCACCACATCTCGACAGGCACTGCGAAAAGGGGTACTCACAGGGACCCCTTCCGGGACGCGGGCCGGGCCTACCCTTGATCTCATGGACGAGAAGGAGGCCGCACGGGCGGCGGTCCGCGAGTTCCTCACCACCCGCCGCGCCCGGGTCACCCCAACGGACGCCGGCCTTCCTCCGCAGGGCACCCGCCGTCGGGTGAAAGGCCTGCGCAGGGAGGAGGTCGCGTTGCTCGCCGGGGTCAGCCCGGAGTACTACGTGCGGCTCGAACGCGGCCAGGCAACCGGGCCCTCCGCCGGAGTCGTCGACGCCGTCGCCGGCGTCCTGCGTCTAGACGATGACGAACGCGCTCACCTCGACCGGCTGCTCGCCGCCCTGACCCCCGCAGCCCGCAAACGGAACCGCGGCGCGGCGAAGGACCTGGTCACCCCCGGAATCCGGGTGCTGCTCGACTCGATGGACCACCTACCCGCAATGGTCTTCAACGGCCGGTTCGACATCCTCGCGGTCAACACACTGGGGCGCGCACTCCTCGCACCGATGTACGACCTGCCCGGACAGCCGAACAGCGCCCGCTTCCTGTTCCTCGACGAGCCCAGGGCCCGAGACCTGTTCCCCGAATGGGACCGGATCACAGCCGACACCGTGGCGATGCTGCGCATCGAGGCCGGCCGCCATCCCGACGACCCCGACCTGACCGAACTGATCGGACAACTCGCGACCCGCAGCACAGAATTCCGGACGCGCTGGGCGACCAACGACGTACGAATCCACCGAACCGGCACGAAGACCTTCCGGCACCCCCTCATCGGCGAGGTCACACTGCCCTACGAGACCCTCCGCATCGACGCCGCCTCCAACCAGATACTCACCGTCTACGCCCCCCAACCCGGCACCCCCGAAGCCGACGCGATCCGCCTCCTGGCCAGCTGGAACGCCGACAACCAACGGAACAACAACCCGACAGCAGGAACACGCGGCCAGAACCCCGAGGACTAACTTGATCTTTAACCTGCGGCCGGTCGGTATCGACCCCGGCTGACCATGGGGACAGCCCTTGATTGATCATTCCTCTTGTCCAGGGAAGAAGATCAAGAACCAAGGGCTGTCTGATGATCGGTGAGCGTTCTTCATCCTCGGTAGATCGGGTTCTCGACGTGGTGTAGGACGAGGATGGCCTGCACGATCGCGGTCGCTCGGCGGGGCAACAGCGCATCTTGGTCGACTGCTGTCTTACCGGGAGCCTCGTCCTATGTCGACACCTGGCCGTGGGCCCCTGCCATGACCTGCACCGTTTGGCGGGAACGTCGCCCGTTCCGGTCTCCGTGTTCTCGGAAGTTGCCGGCGGGGATTGTGACCCGGCCGGAGTTGGATTCCCGGAAGTCACCACCGGAGGGTACTTCCGAGAACCGGTCATTCTCAGAAGCCGCCCGAACGGGATCGCTGCCATTTCACCGCCGCGAGGCGCGATACCCGCTGGGGGCGGAGATAAAGCGATGAAGATGGCCGAATGCGGTCGCCGTGACCGCATTGATCCGAAATGCGATCGGGGTCAGTGTGAGTGGACTTCAGCTCACGGAGGTGGCTATGGCGGCTCAGGATTCCCTGCTCAAGGTCTACAGCGATCGTACGTACGCGCATGTGGCGATGGTCCGGCACCAGGGCATCACGGTGGCGTTCGCGATGGACTCGGCGCGCCGGATCGTCTACAACGTCCTGGACCTGGCCAGGCAGGATGCGGCCAAGGGGGAGACGGACGCCGCGTACTGGGCCGACAACCCCGCCGAGCTGCCGTTCTCGCGCGAGATCACCGAGGTCGGCTACAGCATCGCGGGCGCGACGGCGATGCCGACGGTCAAGCGGGGCGGCCGGATCGAGGCGGGGGCGGCCGAACAACTGGAACCCGACGAGATCGACACGTTCTTATCCACGACCGCGCGCCTGTCGGCGGCGGTCCCGTTCCAGGTGATCTCGGACGGCACCTACGTGGTGGTGCTGCGGCAGTCGATCGGGGCCGCCCACGCCGACGCGGTGCACAAGCTGACCGGCGGCGGCTGCTCCGGCGACGCGGCCAGGACGGACTACGTGCTCAGCGGCGGCGCCAAGGTGCCGCTGGTGCGCGAGACGCTGCTGTGCGACCGGTTCCTGCTGGTGGACGGCAAGCTCAAGCCGGTGCTGGAAGTGCGCTACCGGCGCAGCCGCCACGCCACGCGGCCCGACTCCTCCAACGACACGCTGGGCACCGAGGACATGGAGAACCGGCCGTTCTACGAGCCGACGAAGGAGCTGTCGTTCATCCGCAACCTGAGCGGCGGGCGGTTCGCGGCGGTGATGGTGCCGACCGCGATCAACGACATGTGGCGCTGGCAGCTCTTCGCGCACAACGACGCCACCGGCCGCGTCGACTGCTTCAACGTCGAGCGCGACGCCGACGGCGGGTTCAACACCCAGGGCACCCGCTACTACACCAGCCCCGACCCCAAGTACCGCGACGCCGTCTTCGAGCGCGCCCCCGGCAAGTGCCCCTTCACCGGCCTGGATCTGGTGCCGGTGGCGGGCGTCGCCGGGCACGCGGAGACCGCGCTGCTGCTGGACGGCACGGCCGGGCACGTGGACCTGGGCACTCCTGGAGCGCTCCAGTTCGGCGCCGGGCCGTACACGATCGAGGCGTGGATCAAGCCGTCGGCCTTCGACGGGACCGTGCTGGCCAAGGGCGCGGCCTGCCGGCTCGGGGTGCACGCGAACGGCACGGTGTTCCTCGCCCACAACAGCGCGCCCTGGTCGGTGGCCTCGGTCGAGCCGATCTCGCTGAACGAGTACACCCACGTGGCCGGGGTCTACGACGGAAGCAAGGCGACCGTCTTCGTCAACGGCCGGGCGAGCCAGAGCGTGAGCCTGCCGTACCAGGCGGACCAGGCCGCACCGGTCCTGATCGGCGCGCAGAGCACCGCGGGGCAGCCGGGCAAGTTCTTTAACGGCGAGATCGACGAGGTACGCCTCTGGGACCGCGCCCGTACGACCGAGGAGCTGAGGCGGGAGCTGGGCCATCGCCTGATCGGCAACGAGTCGGGGCTGGTGGCGTACTACCGCTTCGACGAGGGGTCGGGCACGACCGCCTACGACCAGAGCGACCGCGCTCTCAATGGAACGCTCCGCGGCGGCGTGCAGTGGGTGGGCTCGCAGGCCCAGGTGGGCGACCACCCCGGCGTGCGCCGCGACAGCTTCTCCATCGCGGGCCGGACCGTGATCTCCGGGATGGCCGCGGCCCTCTACCACCAGCAGCAGTCCGCCGCCGTCGGGTACGGCACCACCGCCAAACCGGCCAAGCGCCAGGCGCGACTACTGCTCGCCCTCACCACCAAGGCCGCCGCCGACTCCGGCGGCCAGGTGGCAACCGTGGACTTCGGCGTGGGCCGGGACGGACGGCTGGCCCAGGTGCCCGACATCCTGGACCTGCCGCTGATCGACCGCCCGAAGCAGAGCCAGGACCTGGACGCGATCGCCGCGCTGGAACAGAAGATCAAGACGCTCGAGGGTGAGGTGCTGGACCTGCCCCGGGAGATCGACCGATTGACCAAGGCCGCCGGGAACATGCCCGCGCTCCAGAGCGCCTACGACGCGAAGGCCGCCCAGGTCGCCAGCCTCCAGCGGATCGTCGACGACGCCAAGGGCAACCTGGCGGCCTGGCGGTGGCGGCTGGAGTTGAAGGGGTCGCCCACCCGGCCGACCATCGCGATCAGGAGCGACCGCACCGACGACGGCGCGGAGCTGGTGCGAAACCCCGATTTCAACTCACCCAGCAGCCTGTGGCTGTTCATACGCAATGGCAGCGTGACCTACAACGGCAACCCTACCTACCACATCCTTAATCTCCTGTCGGACTGCCTCATGGGCGTGGCCGGCGCGGCCACCACCGACATGGCGTGGATCGTTCAGCAGCGTGGCACGCGCGGCGCCCCCTCGCAGTTCGCCATGGAGAAGAACGGCGAGTACATCAGGCTCATCAACCTCAACAGCAGGCTCGCCGTCTCCTCGGAGGGCACCGGCAGCACCGTGGTCCAGACGCAGGCGGCCCTGACGCAGGATTCCGGGCTGATCAAGATGGTGCCCGTCAGCATGCTCAACGGCGTCGACATCGACCTGAAGAACGAGCAGATCGCGCTCGACAAGGCCCGCATCGCCCTGGAGGAGGCACGCACGGCGCAGATCAAACTGCCGGTGCTCCGCCGCGAACTGGCCGCCAAACTGGTCGACCTGGACACGGCGCGCAACGAGCTCGCCCTGAAGACCGGCGGCGCCCAGGGCGCGACCGATCTGACGGTGGCCATGCCACTGCTGACCCTGGACCGCACCGGGCTGAGCTGCGCCGGCGCCCTGCTGGCCTTCGCCCGCTGCAACGACGCGCCCGCCCTGCTGGACAGCGCCACCGGCAATGTCGTGCTCTACTTCCACGGCGTCAACGACCAGTTCTTCGCCGCCTACCTCGACACCTTCGTCGTCCCCTCCACCCAGGAACTCCTCGTCAACGGCGAGGCGGTCGTCTTCACGGCCCGCGACGCGGCCCTCGACCTCGGCGCGCTCACCATCACGGTGACCGACGGCGACGCGCCGGGCCGGTGCGACCTGACCATCTCCGGCGGTCGCGACGGCGAGACCTGGCGCTCGCTGCCGCGCGACACCGACCGGCTGACCGCGGTGCTGGCCGGAGCCCTGGGCGAGCCCGTCAGGCTCGGCACGGTGGCCAAGGTGAACGGCACGCAGGTGGAGCTGACCGAGCCCCTGACGGCCGTCGTGCCGAAGGCCGCCCACATCATGATCGGCTCGGACGGCTACAGCGCCGACGCGGACCACGCGGTCGGCGCCAAGAGCCTCACCCTGACCGCCGTCAAGCAGACGATCACACCCGGCGCGCTGGTCACCCTGGCCGTCTACGACTACCAGCGGGCCACCTGCGCCCGTCCCGGAGTGCCGCTGTCGGCGGGTTCGCGCCTGGTCCTCCTCACCGCGGGCACGGTCACCTCCCTCGCGAACGGGAGTGCCAAACGCCTGGTCACCGGGCACGCCTGCCGCTGGCGCGGCGAGATGCCCGGCCGCGCCTACTCCTTCGACGGCCGCCAGCAGCACCTGACACTGCCCGCCGCCCAGCTGGAGCAGGTCACCACCCCCGGCGACCTGACCATGGAGGCCTGGGTGAACGCCTCGTCCATGACGGGCGCGGGGGCCAGGATCCTGCACGCCAACAGCGGCCAGTCGCAGTACACGCTGTCGCTCGCGGACGCCCCGCTGAACACCGCGAAGGTGTTCAACGGATCGGAATTCCTCGAACTGAGCAAGACCATCGAGCTGGCCGAGCGGGACTTCACGGTCGAGCTGTGGGCGCGGCGCGACCCCGGGCAGACCAACACGCAGCCGCTGCTGATCCACGGCAACCTGAGCGGAGGGCAGAACCAGACGCTGCACCTGCAGATCAACGGTGACAACACCAGCTACGGCTTCAGCTTCTACGGCGATGACCTCTACGTCGCCCAGGGCTCCACGGACCTGGGATGGCACCACTGGGCGGCGGTGTACGAGCACGCCACCCGCACCCAGATCCTCTACATCGACGGCAACGAGGTCGGCCGCCGCGCCTCCAACGCCCCCTACACCGGGCGCGGCCCCCTGCTCCTGGGCGTCAAGCCCTTCGCCGGCCATTACCTGGCAGGCCAGATCGACGAGGTACGCGTCTTCAACCGCATACGCACCCCGTACGAGATCAGCAGCGAGCGCAACCAGCGGCTGTCGGGCCGCGAGCCCGGCCTGCTGGGCTACTGGACCTTCCCCGGCTCGTCGGCCGCGGCCTCCCCGATCAAGGGCTACCGGATGGTGGCCGGGGTCGGCAACCGCGTCTTCCGCAGCCAGGAGACCTTCCCCTGCGGCGAGTGGACGCACCTGGCCGCCGCCTTCCGGCAGTCCTGGGCCCTGCGGCTGGACGGCAAAGCCCACCTGGAGGTGGCCAAGGACGAGGCGCTGAACGTGGCCGAGGACCTGACCCTGGAGGTGTTCCTGCAGGCCGATCGGCTCGGCGGCACCATGGGCCTGGTCTCCAAGGGAGATCTGTACCTCTCCGGCGGTGTGCCGTACCAACTCAGCGTGCGGCCCGACGGCAAGCTGGAGTTCGCCTTCGAGGAGCCCGACGGCAAGGTCGTGCGCTACACCTCCACCCGCGCCATCGCCGCGCAGGCCTTCCACCGGGTGGCCGTCGTGCGCAAGGGCCGCCAGACGGAGACCTCCACCACCGCCACGACCCCGCCGGACACCCAGACCTGGGCGGACATCCGCTTCTACATCGACGGGCAACCGGCCGGCGCCGAGCGCTACACCGGCCCCGGAGCCCAGGGCAACGACAGCATCCTGACCATGGGCAAGACGGTGTCCGGCACCGCGTTCTCCGGCGTGCTGGCCGAGGTGCGCCTGTGGAACACGGCCCGCGAGGCGGCCCAGATCGGCCAGCCGGTCACCAGGCGGGAAAAGGGGCTGGTGGCCCGCTGGGCCTTCGAGGAGAACACCGGCAACGTCACCCTCGCCGCCGACGGCTCCTACCCGGCGCGCCTGCGCGGCACCCAGTGGGTGCGCGACCCCGATCCGATCGCCAGCCCGTTCCGCCTGTTCCGCAACGGCGTGCCGCTCGTCACCGAACCCGTCACGACCCCGGTCGACTATGGCGACCGGCAGCTCAGCCTGGCCGCCCGGCTGGCCGCCGGCGCGGTGACCGAGCCGTTCAGCGGCATGCTGGAGGAGGTCCGCCTCTGGCGCACGGCACGCACCGGGGAACAGATCCTCGACAACCTCTTCACCCGCCTCAAGGGCGACAAGAAGGACCTCATCGGCTACTGGCCCTTCGACCGCGACTCCACCGCCCTCACCGCCACGCAGGTCTATGACGAAGGACTGCGCGGCAACCACCTCGGCTTTCCCGCCGCGCGCCCGCGCCCGATGCTCTCCAACGCCCCCATCGCCACCGACACCGCCCAGGTACGCTCCGCGCTGGCCGCCATCCGCACCCCCTTCCACGACATGATCAGCGCCACCCCGGCCGTCGGCGAGTACGCCGACATGCAGCACACCGTCAAGGGCGAGCCGTTCGGCGTGCTCAAGCGCTGCTACGGCTACCTGCGCCAGGGCCGCTGGCACCTGGTGACCGGCTACAAGGTCGGCAACCTCGTCTCGGAGTGGGTGGGCCAGGCCCAGTTCGACCCGCAGCTCATCGGCTACATCGAGAGCGCCCCGCCGGTGCCGTCGGAGAACCTGACCGGCGCCAACTCCTTCGCCGGCGCCTCCACGGTGGAGTTCACCGAGGCCGACCAGGTCTCCTACAGCATGTCCTCCAACCGCAACAGCAGTGTCGACGCCTCCTACAAGGCGAAGTTCACCGGCGAACTGAACGCGAAAGTGATGATGATCACCGCACCGATGGGCGCCGGGGTCGCCAGGCCGATGATGGAGGTGACCTACAAGAACTCGTACTCGCTGAACTTGGAGTTCTCCAACGCCTGGTCGCAGGAGACCAAGCTCTCCCAGGGCCAGAACACCACCCGCGCCGCCAAACTGCGGCTCACCGGCTACCTGGAAGACCCCACCCAGCTGCTCAACGCCGCGGTCGGCCGCCGCTACGTGCCCGCCAATACGGGCTTCGCGCTGGTGCAGTCGGAGACGGCCGACATCTTCTCCCTGCGCCTGGCCCACACCGGCGCCCTGGTCGCCTACCGGATGGTGGCCAACCCCGACATCCCCAAAGACTGGAACATCATCTCCTTCCCGGTGAACCCCCGCTACACCAAGCAGGGCACCCTGGACGGCACGGTCGGCTTCGACGACAACGGCAAGGTCCGCGACCCCGACTACCCCGCCGCCGGCACCTACGGCTACCACAGCTTCTACAAGCCCGTCGAGGCGCACTCGCTCAAACGCCGCATCATCCGCGACCAGCAGCGGCTGCGCGCCTACTACGAGTCCATCTCCACCGAGACCCACGTCCCCGATCCGACGCACGCGCAGGCCCAGAAGCTCCTGCGGAAAATGGGCGTGACCGCCGACCCTCCCTCAGGAGGCGACCGCGACGCCGGCCGCAACTCCGCCCCCAGCGGCTACTCCCACCGCGACCTGGTCAACACCTACGTCTGGACGGCCAAGGGCGGCTTCTTCGCCGAGACCACCCAGGCCACCGACGCCGTCACCCAGACCCACAACGGCTCCTACAGCTTCAAGGGCAAGTTCGGCTTCGGCATGGAGGGCGGCCTCAAGGTCGAGGGCGCCGGCATGACCGCCGAGATGGACGCCTCCTTGGGCGGCAGCACCTCCGTGACCCGCTCCCGCGCCAAGGACGTCAGCCGCACCTTCGGCCTCACCGTCGACTGCGCCCCCTCCGGCGACCTGCAACGCTACGACAACGGCAAACCCGCCTTCACCCCCCAGGGCAAGCCCATCCTCGTCCCCGGAAAGGTGGACGCCTACCGCTTCCTCACCTTCTACCTGGGCGAGAGCAGCGCCAACTTCGACGACTTCTTCAACAAGGTCGTCGACCCGATCTGGCTCTCGAACAGCGCGGCCCCCGACGCCTCCGCCCTACGCCAGACCCGCCAGAGCACCGCCAAACCCCCTTGCTGGCGAGTCATGCACCGCGTCACCTTCATCAGCCGTCTCCTCCCACCCATCCCGGCCCCGGGCGCCCCCCCGATCGAACGCGCCATGCGCTCCGAAAACATCGCCAGCAACTACGAACTGATCCAACGCCTGGCCCCCTACACCCGCACCGCCACGGCAAGCAGTTCGGAACTCGCCAACGCCACCCGGGTCGCGCTCGCCAAGCACCTGCCCGAGCTGCTGCCGCACGCCGCCGAGGTCATCGACTACCTGATTGCTTACTACGGCCTCCAGGACTGACCCGCGCCTTCCAGCACTCAGCGGGTGCGGCCCGGCGATGACATGATCACGCCGGGCCGCACCCGCGACCGCGAACGCATTCGGCCGAAGTCCAGCCGCTACGGCGCGACGTCCATAGCCCGCTCCGCCGCCCCCTCAACCTGAAAGGAATCGGGAAGGCAACTGCCGTACACACTCTGAACTGGAGCTACTCTAAGTCTAGACAGACTAGACAGGGTGATGTCCATGAGTGGGTGGCAGGTCCAGGAGGCGAAACAGCGCTTCAGTGAGGTCGTTCGGCGTGCGGTGAGCGAGGGTCCTCAGGTGGTCACCCGGCACGGAGAGGAGGTGGCCGTCGTCATCGACATCGCCGAATACCGCCGACTCAAAGGCGACGCTCCGGACTTCGGGCAGTTCCTGCTCGCCGACCCTGACTGGGACGACGACGTGGAGTTCCCGCGGAACCAGGACCTTCCCCGGGAAGTCGATTTCGACTGATGGGCATCGGCTACCTGCTCGACACGAACGTGGTCTTCGAAGCACGCAAGCGGAACGGCAGCCCTCAGGTCAAGGACTGGATCGCCGCGGCGCACGGACCCACTCTTTACATCAGCAGCCTGACGGTCGGGGAGATCCGCTGCGGAGTCGAGCTCCGCAGACGCCGGGACCCCGACCAGGCAACGGTGCTGGAACGCTGGCTGCACGGCCTTCAGCGGCAATTCGATGATCGCATCGTCCCCGTCACCGTGGAGGCCGCCGAGGAGTGGGGACGCCTGAACGCCATCCGCCCGCTCCCCACGACGGACGGCCTGATCGCCGCGACGGCCCGGGTGAACGGCTGGACCCTGGTCAGCCGGAATATCAAGGACTTCACCGGCACGGGAGTGTCCGTCGTCAACCCGTTCGACGTGCTGATCTGAGTCCTGCCGACCTGGGCGCCGATGGCGGAGACTACCCCGCCACCTGGAACCAGACCGACCTGCCCGCTCCGTCGTGGTGGAATCCCCACTCGGCGGCGAGCAGGTCGACCAGCCACAGCCCCCGCCCGCCGTCGTCGTCGGTCTCCGGTACGCGTACGGTGACCTCCACGTGGACCATCGTGGTGGTACGGGCCAGGTAGACGGTCAGGCGCCCGTCCGTGGTACGCCCGGAGTCGGAGTGGGCCACCGCGTTGGTGGCCAGTTCGCTCAGCAGGAGCAGTACGTCGTCGAGCGCCGGGGCCGCGACGCGTCCGGTCAGCAGGTCCCGTGCCCAGACCCGCACCTCCGGCACGGAGGCCACCCGGCCGGGAAAGACCTGCCGCCACGCGCTGTACGGCCCACCCGCCCACGGCATCGTGTCGTGATGTCCGGGAAGTTTGTCTTCTTCCCCCGGCATCGTTGAAGTTCCGTTACCGCGATGTCCGGGGCGCCGGTCATCTTCCTCCGGCGTTTTCGGAGCTCCGTTGCCATGGTGTTCGGGACAGTCGTCCTCTTCCCCCGGCGTTTTCGAGGCTCCGTTGCCATGGTCTCTGAGGCGATGGTCCTCTTCCTCCGTTGCCTCCCGTTCGGATCTCAAGCGGTCACCGCCGACATGATCATGTCGGCCGCGTTGTCGGCCTCCGCCCAGACCCATTCGCCGCGCTGCCACAGTCGCGCCCACCAGGGCCGCCAGACGAACGCCCAGCCGCAGTAGCGCCGGACGACCGTGATCCTGACCAGTGCCGTGCCCGTCGCCGACCGGATCTCCAGAATCGGCTGCCCGGCCACCGGAAGGACCAGCGAGGTGCACACCCCGAGGCCGTGCAGATCCCAGCTGAGCCGGGTCAGATGAACGAATCGCGCACGCCGCTCGACCGCCGTCACGCTCCTGTCCTCCGGATGCCCCCGGCGGGCGCGACCGAGGCGTGAAAGGTCGCCGTTCTGATCATTCATCACTCATCTCGTCCCTGGTTTAAAGGCGATTGGATGCTTTCTTTTTCGTCCTGTCGAATCGAGAGGGCGTGTGCTTAGATTGCCCATGTGACAGGTGAATTCATGGCCAGATTGGCACCCCGGTGGATGACCTGGAATGACGGGTGTGGTTTAGCAATACCTCGGTCCGGCATGCCGATAAGGCGAAAGTCCGTTTTTCTCTATTTATAGGAGGAATGCGATGAGTGACGAGGTCCCCCTGGACCCTGGCTCCCCCCGTGCGCGCTTCGCCGCCGAGATGCGCCGCCTGCGCGAGGCCGCCCAGCTCTCCCAGACCGCCGTGGGCAGACGCCTCGGCTGCACCCAGACCCAGGTAAGCCGCCTGGAGAGCGCCAGCCGCACCCCGTCGAAGTCCGACGCCGAACGCCTCGACGCGCTCTTCGGCTCCGACGGCAGTACGTACTTCACCGACATGCGTCAACACATCGTCGCCCGCCACGGGGGTCCTACCTGGTTCGTCGGCTGGGCTAAGGAGATTGAACCGGTCGCCCTCGTCCTGAGGTCCTGGGATCCGCTACTCGTTCCGGGCCTTCTGCAGACGGAGTCCTACGCTCGCCATGTCTTCAGCCATGCGCCTCTGATCACTTCCGAGGAGGTGGAGGAACGCGTTGAGACCCGTATGCGGCGAGCGAAGATCCTCAACAGAGACGTTTCTCCTCTACTTCTGTTCCTCGTAGACGAGGGCGTGCTGCGTCGCCCAGTCGGTGGTGCAGAAGTGATGCGGGAGCAACTCGGCCATCTGCTGGAGGTTGCCCAGCGGCCTACGGTTTCCATTCAGCTCGTCGATCGGCAATGCCTATCGGGCATGATGGGCGCTTTCATGATCGCTGAGCTTCCGGGTGGGCAGCCCGACATTATTCATGTGGACTCTTCAGTAGAAGGACAGGTTTCGGGCGATCCCATCTATGTGACCTCAATATGGAACCGCTATGAAGCGATACGCCGATGGGCTTACCCTGAACACATGTCCCTCAAAATGATCGAGGAAGTGAGGCGGGAATGGACCTGAGTGCTGCCGTGTGGCGGAAGTCGTCGCTTTCTGGCGACAATGGCGGTCAGTGTGTGGAGGTCGCTGCCAACCTGCCCGGTGCTGTCGCGGTTCGTGACAGCAAGGACCCTGACGGCGCCAAGCTGCTCTTCACTCCCGGTGGGTGGCGTTCTTTCGTCGGTGGCATCAAGTCCGGAGAGTTCGACCGCCTGGTCTGATCGCTCCGGAAGTCGGGGAATCGCCCACAGGAAGGAGACAGAGATGGATCTGAGTGCCGCCCTGTGGCGGAAGTCATCCCGTTCTGGATCGAATGGCGGTCAGTGTGTGGAGGTCGCCGCCAACCTGCCCTGTGCTGTCGCGGTCCGTGACAGCAAGAACCCCGACGGCCCCAAGCTGCTCTTCACCCCTGCCGGATGGTGGTCCTTCGTCAGCGGCATCAAGGCGGGAGACTTCGACCACCTGAGCTGATTGCCGGAATTCACCCATTTTCGGCTATCCCCCAATGGGAATAGCATTTCGTCCCTTTCGTCATTTCGGACCCCCGATCGGTCAACCGGTCGGGGGTTTTGTACGTCCAGTAACGGTGTCGGAGTGAGTCGGGATAGAAGTCTGAGAATTCGTGGTTCGCGGCCCCGACAGCCCTTCCTGGAAGCCGGTGGATGTGGGCGGTCACCGCATCAGCGACGACCTGGAGGGGTCGGCCTACGAACGACGCCGAGGAGATCGGCTGGAGTGGCCCGCTCGTCTCATGGGCCGATGGAGCCGCTCGCGGCCGAGGTGTGGGTCACTGACCCGGCCTTCAGCCATGTCCTGCTTGTGAAGCACCGTTGGCGCCTGGAGCAGGTGGCCTTCGCTGGAAGGTGCCGGGCGGGGGTCGCTCCCTGAAGGCTCAAGGTGTGACGGGGACGGGGTTGGCCAGGTGGGCGAGCGGCTCGTGGCGGACATAGCGGGCCACGTCCGCCGCGACGATCCTCGCCGCCTTCACCGCCGTCTCCTTACTGGCCCCGGCCAGGTGCGGGGTCATCACCAGGTTGGGTGCCGTGAGCAGACGGGATCCGGCGGGGATGGGCTCCTCGGGGAAGACGTCCAGGGCCGCGCCGAACAGATGGCCGGATTCCAGGGCGTCGCACAGGGAGTCGTAGTCCAGCAGCGAGCCCCTCGCGCAGTTCACCAGCACGGATCCGCGGGGCATGAGGGCGATCTGAGCGGCGCCGATCATGTGGACTGTCTCGGGGGCCGCCCGGGCGTGCAGGGAGACGAACTGCGAGCGGGTCAGCAGCTCGTCGAGGGGGACCTTTCCGGGAAGGGCGACGTAGGGATCGAATACCAGGACCTCCGCGCCGAAGCCCTCCAGAATGCGTCCCACCCGCCTGCCGATCGCACCGTAGCCCACAAGGCCTACGGTGCCGCCTTTCAGCTCGGGACCGACGTTGTCGTACATGTAGTAGTCGCCTCGCCACTCACCCCGGGCCAGGTCGGCGTGGGTCTGGGGGATGCGGCGGGTGGCCGCGAGGAGCATGGCGAGGGTGTGTTCGGCGGTGGCGACCGCGTTGCGGCCGGGTGCGAAGGTGACGGCGACCCCGGCTTCGGTGGCGGCCTGCAGGTTGGCGTTCACCGGGCCGCCACGGCTGACGCTGAAGAGCTTCAGGTCGGGGCAGGCGTCGAGGACACGACGCGTCAGGGGAGCCATCTGGGTGACGCAGATCTCGACGCCCCTCAGTGCGTCGATCAGCTGCTCTTCCACGTCGGACGCCTCGTCCACCTCGGCCACCCGGCCGAACGGCTCCATCGGCCACGGCAGGGTGAGTTCGCGGATGTCCAGGTCGCCGGGAACCTCGTCTCTGAGCGCGTCGACGAACAGACGATTCTGGACGAAGTGGTCGCCCGCAGCGAGGATGCGGATCGTCAACGAACGGCTCCAATCGGGGAGTTGAACTGCATCATCGTGACCTGCCCGTCCCGAACGCGAAGCTCGGTGACGGTGCAGTTGCCCAGACGAGTGAAGAGCCGCCTGTAGGAACCGAGCGGCACCCCGATGAGCCGGCACAGTGCCAGCCTGATGGCCGTCGAGTGTGCTACCACCAGCACCCTCCCCTCAGGATGGGCGGCACAGATGTCGTCCAGAGCGGCGACGAAACGTGTGGCCACTTGGTGAGGGTCCTCGCCTCCCGGCAACGGGTTCCCCGCGGGATCCACCTCGAACGCGGTGCGGGCCTCGGGGAAGCGTTCATGTATCTCCGCGGAGGTCAGTCCTTCGCACTGGCCGTAGTACAGCTCGCGAAGGCGCTCGTCCACCCGCATCTCGACGCCGGCCTTGACGGCGCCGGCCGAGGCGGTGATCCTCGCCCGGCTGAGCGTGGATGTCCAGACCGCTGCCAGCCCGGCGGTGGAGCACCATTCCGCGAGCTGCGCGGCCTGGGCGTGCCCCCGAGGAGTGAGCTCGATGTCGCTACTCCCCGCGTAACGGTTGTCGGCGTGCCACACGGTCTCGCCGTGGCGTACTAGTACGAGCTGGGTCATGACTTCCTCTCGCGGGCGTGGTCGGCCGCGTGCGAGGGGAGCCAGCCGCGGTCCTCCAGTTCATCGACGAAGCGCAGATAGTGCTCGTGCAGGTCCGTTCCCCCGGACGGTTCCACGATCTCACGCGTGCGTATCATCCCCTCCGCCACGGACGGGCCCGCGGCGAGCGCCGCCATGCCGAGCGCCGGTTCGGCGTTCTCCCGCAGGATCACGGGCCGCCCGAGGACGTCGGCTCTGAGCCGGTTCCAGTAGGTGCTCCGGGTGGCCCCGCCGGTAAGGACCACCTCGCCGTCCATGGAGGCGCCGAGCAGGTCGAGGTAGTTAAAGCACAGCCGTTCGATGTACGCTGCGCCGCGCAGGATGGCGGCGTAGCGGTCGACGTCATCGTCGACGCGGCCCAACGTGAAGCTCTCGGCCCCTGGAGCGTTGAACGGGAATCGCTCGCCGCGCGAGACCAGCGGGTACGTCGTGGCGCCCGGCCTGCCGCCTCCACGGCCGAAACGGCCGGCGGCCTGCCTGCTCAGTGCGTCGAGGTCGCGACCGGCCAGCTCGCGCGCCAGCGCCCCCGCGCCCGTGCTCGACGCGCCACCCGGCAGCCAGGAGCCGTCCGGTGCCCGGTGGGAGTAGACGACGCCCAGCGGATCGTGGATGAGCTCCGGAGCGAAGCCCTTGAGCACCAGCGTGGTGCCCATCACGGAGTTCCAGCTTCCGGGCCTGAGGACGCCGGCGCCGAGCTGCGCCGCGCAGCCGTCCGTGGTGCCGGCGATGACCGGTGTTCCACGCGGGATGCCGGTGGTCTCGGCCGCCTCGGCGCAGACCTCCCCGAGGGATGTGCCGGGGCGTACCACTTCGGGCAGCACTGAGGCAGGCACCCCGAGCGCGTCCAGGATGTCGGCCGGCCATCGCTCCTCGATGAGGTCCACGCCGGTCTTCAGGGCGTTGCTCAGGTCGGTGGCGACCTCCCGGCCGACCAGGCGACCGTTCACGAAGTCGTTCTGGTGCGCGAGCCGCGCTCCCTCCGGGGCCTCGCGTAGCAGCCAGAGGAGCTTGGGCAGTGCCCAAGTGGGCTGCATGCGGCGGTAGCCGAGCCGCTCCCATACGTGCGCCCCGGCCGCGTTGACCCGCTCGACCTCCCCGGCCGCCCGCCTGTCGTCGTACATCAGCCCGGGGGTGAGGGGACGTCCGTCGCGCCCGGTGAGCAGGACCGTTCCCGACGTGGCCGCCACAGCGACGGCCCTGACCTCGTCGGGGGGAACGTCGCGCAGCGCCTCGCGGGTAGCGGCGGCGAGCCGGCGCCACCACTGCTCGGGGTCCTGCTCGTGGCGCGGCCCATCACGGTGGCTGGTCAGCGGCCTGGCGGCCGTGCCGAGCACCTTTCCGTCCCCGGTGACGGCCATCACGCGGACGCTCTGCGTGCCGAGGTCGATGCCGATCCAGACGCTCATGGGCACCCCACCGTACGGCCGCGCATCTCGGCGAGCAGCGGCCAGGTTCCGGCGGTGGTCGCACGCAGCGCGAGGAAGTCCTCGTAGGCCCTGCTGTACGGACCGGGCTGCGGGTGGAAGGCGTCGCCGAGCCGTACGAACCGCTTGGTGGCGGTCGCGACGTCCGGGGCGGCGCCCGTCGCGACCATGCCGACGAGGAAGGCGCCCCGGGCGCCGACCTCCGCATCGGCCGATCGGAACACGGGCACGCCGGTGACGTCGGCGATCAGCCGTAGCCACAGGTCACTGGCCGAGCCCCCGCCGCACACCCGCAGTTCCATGGGGGCGGCGCCCGAGGCGGCCAGGCAGTCCCGCACCACGAGCGTGAGCCCCTCCAGCACGGCGCGGGCGACGTGCTCGGGGCCGTGCTCGAAGGTCAGGCCCAGGAACGAGCCCCTGGCCAGCGGGGCGGAGAACGGCGCGCGCTCGCCCGCCGGCGACAGGTAGGGCAGGAACGCCAGCCCCCCCGCACCCGGCGGGCTCATCGCGGCCAGCTCGCCCAGCGCGGCCGGGCCGGGCAGGCCCAGCAGACGGCAGGCCCACTGGACGATCTCCACACCGGCGAAGGTCGGAAAGGCCCGCAGGTAGCCGCCCGGCGCCGCGATCGTGATGCCGACGGCGTCGCCGCCGAGGTCGGGCTCTTCCACGATCGTCTCGGTGCACAGCGTGGTGCCCAGGATGCTGCACGCCTGGCCGTGGTCCACCGCCCCCGCGCCGATGGCCGTCGAGACGATGTCGTACGGCGCCATGACCACCGGTGTCCCGGCGGGCAGGCCGAGCGCGTCGCCGGCGTCCCGCGACAGCCCCGCCACCCGATGCGCGTCGTCGCGCACCTCAGGCAGTAGCCGTGCGGCCCATTCGAGGCCGAACAGGTCCAGAAGTTCCCGGGAGTAGGCGCGTGCCCTCAGGTCCATGAACGGGGCCGAGGCGTCGGACTCGTCGACGGCGATCTCGCCGGTCATCCGGGAGAAGATCCACCCGCCGCAGGACAGGACGGCGGCCGAGCGGTCCAGCCGTTCAGGGGCGTGCTCCTTCAGCCAGGCCAGGATCGCGTGCGGCAGCCCGGAGGCGCTGGACGAGCCGTTGAGCCGGAAGGCGCGCTCGGCCACGCCGGAGCGGGTCCAGGCGTCGACGAGGTCGGCGGCACGGGCGTCGTTCCAGAGGATCGCCGGTCCGGTGGGCTCTCCCGACCCGTCCACGAGCCAGACGCCGTCACCCTGCGCGGTGACCGCGACGAAGCCGACCGGGCCGGGGAGCCGGGACGCGACGTCGCGGACCGTGCGCGCCACCGCGTCCCAGACGACGTCCATGTCCTGCTCCGCATGGCCAGGGGCGGGCCGGGACACCCCGGTCTCATGCCTGGCGACCGCGACCTCCGCGCCGGCCTCGTCGTAGCCGACCGCCTTGATCACCGTGGTGCCGGCATCGATGCAGATGACGGCCATCAGGCACGTCCATGGGAGGTACGTGACTTGCGTGCCACCGAGTCGACGACCACGGCCAGCAGCAAGACGATGCCGGTCACCACGAACCTGATCGAGGAGTCGAGGTTCAGGAGCGTCAGGCCGCTGGAGATGGACTGGATGACGATGATGCCGAGCAGCGCGCCGAAGGCCGTGCCCCGCCCGCCGAACAGGCTCGTCCCGCCGATCACGGCCGCGGCGATGGCGTTGAGGTTGACGTCTCCCCCGCCGCTGCTCTGGTTCGCCGCGGCCAGCCGCGCGGCGGCCATGATGCCGCCCACCGCTGCCAACGAGGAGCAGAGTACGAACACCGAGGTGTAGACAGCCTTGACGTTGATGCCGGCGCGCCGCGCCGCCTCGACGTTGCCGCCGACGGCGTAGACGGCCCTGCCCCACTTGGTGCGGGACAGCAGGTAATGCATGACCAGCACGAGCGCGACGAAGAAGACGAACATCGCGCCGACGCCGCGGGTCTGGCCGAGATACCAGACGAAGAACAGCAGCACGACCAGCAGCGCCAGGCTCCTGACGAGGAGCATCGACACGCTCTTGGACGACAACCCCGCCTTGCGCCGCTCCCGCGTGTGGAGAAAGCCGCCGGCGAACAGCCCGCCCGCCGCGATCACCGCGAGCGTGTACGACAGCCAGGCCGGCAGGAAGTCGAGCTGCGCGAAGTTCACCAGACCGGAGTCGAACGGCAGGTTGATCGACCCCTTGGACCCGAGGACGTACAGTTGCAGGCCGAGAAAGGCCAGAAGCCCGCCCATCGTGATGACGAAGCTCGGCACCCCGAACCGGTTGAACAGTTGCGCGTAAACCCAGCCGATGACCGCGCCCATCAGCACGGAGACCGCGATGGCCGGCCAGATGGGGAGCCCTTGACCGACGAACAGCACCGCTAGCAGCGCCCCCGAGAGGCCGCTGACGGAACCGACCGACAGGTCGATCTGCCCCACCAGGAGCACGCACACGATGCCGAGTGCGATGACGCCGACCGCCGCGGACTCCAGTGTCAGATTCACCAGGTTCGCGCTGGACAGGAAGATCGGGTTGAGGATCTGGAGCACGGTCCAGATCACGACGAGGCCGACGACGACAGGGATCACGCCAAGGTCGCCGCCGCGGGTCCGCTCGACCACGTCGGCGAGTGCGCCGCGCAGCCCGTCGGGTGTCCGCAGTCGCTCGTCCTGGCGATCGGTGGTGACCATGGTGCTCACGTCGAAAGCCTTTCTGTGCGCCCGTTGTGCCGTGCCTGCCTTCGGGACACCACGTTGTCGGTGGCGCCGGTGATGGCGGCGACGATGTCCTCGGTGGAGACGTCGGCCACGTCGAACACCCCGTTGTTGCGGCCGAGCCGGAGCACGGCCACGGTGTCGGCCACGGCCTTCACGTCCGCCATGTTGTGGCTGATCATGATGACGCCGAGGCCGTTGTCGCGGAGCCGTTCGACCAGGTTGAGCACCTCCGCCGTCTGGGCGACACCCAGGGCGGCCGTCGGCTCGTCGAGGATGATGACCTTCGGGTCGCCGAGCAGCGACCTGGCGATCGCCACCGTCTGCCGCTGGCCGCCCGAGAGCGCCGCCACCGGCACCCGTACGGTCGGGATCTTCGCAGAGAGCTGGTGGAGCAGCTCCCACGAGCGGGTCTCCATCTCCACCTCGTTCAGCCGGAGAGGGCGGACCTCCTGCCCCAGGAAGAGGTTCTGGATCACGTTGAGGTTCTCGCAGAGGGCGAGGTCTTGGAAGACCGTGGCGATGCCGAGCTTGTGCGCCGCCGCCGGAGTCGGGATGTGGACCTCCTCAGCCTGGAAGGTGATCGTGCCGGAGTCGGGAGGATGTACGCCTGACAGGATCTTCACCAGCGTCGACTTGCCGGCGCCGTTGTCTCCGACGACGGCGACGACCTGCGCTGCGGCCACATCGAGGTCGACGTCGGTGAGCGCGGCGACGGCGCCGAAGGTCTTGGTGATCCCGCGCAGGGACAGGACCCTGTCTGGTTGCCGGGTGGAGGACAAGAGATCTCCCCGAGGTCTACTTGATACCGAGTTCGGCGCAGCCCTTGGCGTACTCGCCCGTGCACACCTCGGAAGCCTTCATGATCCCGCTGTCGAACAGCACCTCTTTGATGTTGTCCTTGGTGACGACCGTGGGGACGAACAGCTCCGAGGGAGTGTTGTAGAGCGTGGCCTTGCCGGCGGGCTTCTTGCCCTGCATGAAGTCGTACGCCGTGGCGGCCGCGGCCTCGGCCACGATCTTGATGGGCTTGGAGATTGTGTTGTACTGGTCGCCCGCGACGATGCGCTGAGCGGCGGCCACTTCGGCGTCGTTGCCGGTCACCGGCGGCACCTGCACGCCCGCCGCCTTGAACGCCGCAATGGTGCCCCCACTGGTGCCGTCGTTGGCCGCCACCACGCCCGCGATCTGGCCGCGGAACTGGGTGATCTGGCCGCTGACCCAGGTCTGGGCCTTCTCCGGCTGCCAGTCGGGGGTGTCGTACTCGGCGAGCAGCTTGAAGCCGCTCGGGTCGACCGCGCTGTGGATGCCCTTCTTGATCAGGCCGGCCGCGGCGTCGGTGGGGGAACCGTTGACCTGGAGCAGTCCGCCCTTGACGTCCTCCTTCTTGAGGCGGTCGACCAGCGACTGGGCGATCATGGAGCCGATCTTCTCGTTGTCGAACGAGATGTAGTAGTCCGCAGGCGTCGCCGGGATGGGCCGGTCGTAGGCGATGACCGGCACCTGCTGCGACTGGGCGGTCTTCACGATGGTGGCCGCGGCGGCGGAGTCGACCGGGTCGATCACGATGGCCTTGACGCCCTGGGCCAGCGCGGAGTCGGCCTGCTGCTGCTGCTTGGCGGCGTCGGAGTCGGCGTTCTGGTAGATGACCGTGCAGCTCGGGCAGAGCTGCTTCATCTTGGCCTCGAAGAGCGGTTTGTCGGCGAGCTCGTACCTGGTGGACGCGAGGTCCGGCATGAGGAAGGCCACCTTGGCGTTGTCCACGCCGCCGGTGCCGGACCCGGTGTTCGCTCCACCCGCCGCGCCGGTGGAGCCGGAGCCACAGGCCGCCAGGGCCACACTTGAGATGACTGCCATTGCTGCGATCGCGGAGGTCCGCCTCTTCGCTCTGTTCACCAGTTCTTTCCTCACTTGCCACGTCCTCACGGAGCTGGTTGCAGCGCATTCCCCCGCATGCGGCACACGACCGTTCACAGACGGTGGTGTGCTGTAGTGCGACACACGTTAGCGCGGCTCGGAATATATGTCCAGAACGAATGTTCAGTAGGTGGGCAGGCGATGCGAACCGCGAGTTCATGATGAGGACTGGGTCAGCGAACCGCGGCGAGCAGGCTTTCTGCGCACGCGGGCAGGGTCAGCGAACCGCGGCGATCAGGCTTTCTGCGCACGCGGGCAGGGTCAGCGAACCGCGGCGAGCAGGCTTTCTCCGCACGCGGGCAGGGTCAGCGAACCGCGGGGAGCAGGCTTTCTCCGCACGCGGGCAGGGTCAGCGAACCGCGGTGAGCAGGCTTTCTCCGCACGCGGGCAGGGTCAGCGAACCGCGGTGAGCAGGCTCTCCGCCGTCAGCGCGTCGGTGACGAGCTGGTTGAAGTAGCCGCCCTTGGCCCCGGCGATGATGGACAGGACCTTCTCCGGGCCGACCGCCACCGCGATCGAGAAAGGAATGCGGCGCAACTCCTCCACACCGGTCGCCACGAGCCTCTCGCTGCTCGGATAGCCGACGGGTTCCCCGTCCCGGTCGTAGAAGCGCGAGCACACATCACCGACGGCCTCGCGCAGGCTTTCG
This sequence comes from Streptosporangium sp. NPDC001681, assembly GCF_040298085.1. Classification (NCBI taxonomy): domain Bacteria; kingdom Bacillati; phylum Actinomycetota; class Actinomycetes; order Streptosporangiales; family Streptosporangiaceae; genus Streptosporangium; species Streptosporangium sp. NPDC001681. The sequence continues at coordinate 90,924 of NZ_JBEOZN010000019.1, forward strand.
GCGTCGCGGGGCACGAAGGTGGGCACGACCTGCCGCATCAGCGGCGGCGAGCCGACCCCCACGATCGCACACTTGGCCTGCCCCCACAGGTCCATGACCTTGCGTACCGACGGCTCATGCTTCAAGGAGTAGAACAGCTCTGGGCCGGGCAAGGCGGGCGCGTAGAGGTAGGCGGGCACGCCTCCGACCCGTTCAGCCAGCAGGCGGGTGGTCTCGTTGGTCTGGAACCAGGGCTGCGGATCTTCCTTCCCTCCGACGGCCGGTGCGATCGTGACGCCGGGGAAGTGCCCCAGGTTCTCGCGCGCGCACTCGTACACCGTGCTGCCGGAGGACACCAGCACGATGTCGCCGGGCTCCAGCCCGACCGTGGCGAGCGCCCTGGCCAAGCCGGGAGCCAGCCACGGGCCCAGTGCCGGACCGCCGACCTTGGGCACCAGGTGGACACGCTGGATCCCCAAGGCGTCCGCGACGTCCGCGGCGAGCACGCCCTCCTCGAAGGCCGTCGGCCGGTGCACCCGGATCTCCACGATGCCGAGCTTTCGCGCCTCGGTCAGCAATCGGCTCACGGTAGCCCTGCTCACCCCGAGCCGCGTCGCGATGTCGGCCTGGGTCGCGTCCTCGAGGTAGTACTGCGACGCCGCCGCATACATCAGCTCCACGGGGAAGCGGCCGGGTGCCTCCGGTGCGGGATCGGCGGCGTTCATGGGGGCGAGCTCCCTTGCTCTGTGAACATATGTGCTGAACAGAGTATAGCTACACCTGCTTGGATCCTCAGGGGGACACCTGACTGGGCGGCCGCGCGCCGGGCTCTGCCCGAACGAGGGCAAGAATCCGCGTGCTCGGCCATGTTCTCACTGCTGACCATGGTCGTCGTACGCCTGTGCCACATCTCGGGGTACGGCCGGTGCTGTGGGGTTGCGCCGCCCTGGTACTCGTCGGTGCTGCCGTCACCGCATGCGTCGGCGACGTTCGCCGGGTGACCTCAGCCTCCAGCATCGTCTCGGCTGGGCCGTGATGGTCCGTGAGCAGGTCGGCCCAGCCCTGGCAGCCGGCATCGACCCGGCCTCGCCGCTGGCCGATCCGGTGGTCGCGGCGGTCACGGCTCAGTACGCGCACGTCTTCGGCTGCGCGGACGACGTCGATCTTCGGCGCCGGTTGTTGGCCCGGCTGGAGACGGCGAACGACCCTCGCCGGGAGCGATACCTCCGGCTGCTCGCAGTGATCAACGGCTGGCCGGCCCCGGAAAGCCTGGCGCAGGTGCTCGACTGGTTCAACGAGGCCTTGCGTGCCCGGATACCGGGGTAGCGGCCTGGGCACGACGCGGCGTCGGTGAACTCATGTTGGGGCGGGTGTCCCCGGGTCTCAGGTGGCCGTCTTCTCGACGATGGAGTCGACCCGGTCGGGGTAGAAGGCGACGTGGTCCTTGATCTCGGCGACGGCCGGATTCGGCGACTCGTAGAACCAGATCGCGTCCACCGACCGCTTCCCGTCCACCGTGACGGTGTAGTAGCTCGCGTCGCCCTTGTAGGGGCAGTGGGTGGTGGTGCCGGTCCGCTCCAGCAGCGAGCGGTCGACATCGGCGATCGGGATGTACTGGACCGGCGGGTACGACGCCTCCCGCAGCGTCAACGCACGCCGCGAGTCGGCGACCACCCGGCCGCCCACCGAGACGATGACCCGGGCCGGGTTCGCCTCGATCGTGATCGGATGATCGGGGCCGGGCTGCAGGACGGGCTTTTCGGTCATGATGAGAGCTCCTTTCTTCCCAAGGTAGTCCGCCGGAGCCTCGGCCCGCGCTATCGCCACCGTGGACAAGCGGGCCCGGCACAACCAGGCCAGGTCCCTCTGTTGTTGACCGACCGGTATCCGGCTTCCCTTGTGTACGAGCAGTGGACAGGAGTCCGGTGACCATTTGTCCTAGCCCTGTGTTCCGCATGTGACCCTGATTGACCTACAGCGATGTGGCACATGCGAAAAACGGGCCTAGCGCTGCCACGCCGCCAGCAGATCTTCCGGTGTCCAGACCGCGGCCAGTGGAAGTCCCGGTTCGTATCCCGACCTCGACACCGCCACTTTCGGCGTCTCCGTGGTCACACCGGGAACAGCTGCGGAACCCTGGACCAGCGCGTCATAGTCGTGGCGGTCGAACGGCCGGGCGTCGAGCCATTTGATCGATCCGACGAAGTGGACCCTGCTCGCGACGGGCTCCCGGTCCGCGCCCACGAGATCGATCTCGGGATTGTTCTGCCGATTCCACCACCCGCCCACGGCCTCGGTGTCCGGCCAGGCGTCGTTCGGAAGCATTCTGGCCAGGCAGTCACGTACGAGTGGCTCCACCGCGCGACCTCGCCAGGTTGTCCAGGAACGTTCGATCCGTCGCAACGCCAGATCCGGTCGGCCTCTTTCGCTGTCGGCGATGGCTCGCTGCAGGAACGCCAGCCAGAACCGGAGATAGTGGTCGGCCACCCGGTACCGCTTGTTCTTGGTGTCGGGCCGGTCGGAGAGCGGGAGGTCGGTCGCCACCACGCGCTTGGCGATCAGATTCGCGAGGATCGGTGCCAGGGTGCCGGACGGCAACGGTGTCGCTCCTCCCACATTGGCGGCGATCGTGCTGAAGGTGCGTTCTCCGGTTCCAATGGCCTCCAGCACGGTCCGGGCGTAGGTCGCCGACGGAAATTCTCCGAGCAGGGACAACTCGCCGGCGGCGAGGAGAGGTGAAAGCGGGTTGGCGAGACTGTCGCGCAGGAAGTCGATCCTGGAGGTGCCGTGCTCCCATGAACGGACCACCTCGGGGAAGCCTCCGGTGATGAGCAGCGCGTCCACGGCGTCGGCGGCGGGCAACCCTGTCATGTCGGCGACGTCCTGAAGAGCAAGGGGCCTTAGCGTCATGTGAGCGGCCCGGCCGAAGAAGGGGCGGCCGTACTCCTGCAGGGATTCCATCACCGACAGGTCGCTTCCGACCAGGATCAACAGGATCGGACGGGCGGAGAGATGCCTGTCCCAGGCCGTCTGCAGGGCGCCCTCGAACTCCCCGTCCTGCTCGATCAGCCACGGAACCTCGTCAAGAACCACGATGCACGGGGTCTCATCACCAGCGGCCAGCGCCAGCGACCGGAGGGCGTAGTTCCAATCCTGCGGCGCGGCGCCCTGGAGGAACTCGGCGCCTGCGAGTCCGGAGCAGGCGACGGTCTCGGCGAAGTCATGACGTTCCGCAACCGGACTACGGCCTCTCGTCGCCTGGAAGACGACGTACGGCAGACCGGAACGATCACAGAACTCCTGCACCAGGCGGGACTTACCCACTCGCCTGCGGCCAGTGATGATCACTGCCCGGCCTCGGGTCCCTCCCTTGCCCTCTGTCGCGAGCCGCAACTGCGCGTTGAGTTGATCGAGATCGAAGGCCCTGCCGGTGAACTTCATCGATCCCACCTTAGTAATAATCAATCTTACTTAGATGAAGTCTACATTGATGCCGTCGTCTGGGCGCGGAATGAGAAGCGGAACGGAAGCTCCCAGGTGAGGGTCTGGATCGGCCGCGGCGCATAAGATCCGACAGTGCGGACCGCCGCTCGGCATGAGCGGCCGGCGAACTCGGCGTTCGCACCGTGACAGCTCAGGCCGCCTTGCCTCCGCGAGGTAGGGCGGCCCGGCCTGGCGTGGACGCCGCGTCTCGCACTCTGAAGGTGTCTACGAGGTGCCGTACGAACTGTTCACCGGCCGATCCGGTACAGCACATGCCGACGTAGCGGCCCGTCGGGCACGTTCGGGTGGTCGAAGTCGGCGGCCGGGTCACGGGTCATGCCGATCCGGCGCATCACCGCCTGGGAACGCAGGTTGGTGGTGGTCGTGATGGCGACGACCTCCGGCAGTTCCAGGGTCTTGAAACCGAAGTCCAGGCAGGCCAGGGCGGCCTCGGTGGCGTAGCCGTGGCCCCACGCCGAGCGGGTCAGCCGCCAGCCGATCTCCACCCCGGTGAACGGCATGCCCTCGTCCGCCGGATCCAGGCCGGTGAAGCCGATGAACTCACCGGTCGCCAGGACCTCCACCGCCCACCACCCATAACCCCGGCGGTCGAGTCCGGCCTGGAAGCGCGTGATCGAAGCGGCACTCTGCTCACGGGTCAGCAGGTCCGGGAAGTGTTCCCGGACCTCGGGATCGGCGTTCATCGCCGCCCAGGGGTCCAGGTCGGAGTCCCGCCAGTGGCGGAGCAGGAGGCGATCGGTACGTAGTTCGGACATGCCGCCAAGCTAATGTGATCAAGGTCGGCGGGGCGACCGATTCTGCCGGGGGACCGTCGCCGCCCGGCGGGTCACCGGAAACCGTCATCGCGGCGACCGGCCTGGCCGGGAACGCGATGGCCATCGGCCACCGCCGCCCCGGCCGGAGAGGCCGCCGAAGCCGCCCGGGGACGTCCAGGCCGGCCGGCGCGGGCCGACCTGGACGTCACATCATGATCAGACGAGGTCGAACCGGTCCAGGTTCATCACCTTGTCCCACGCCGCGACGAAGTCGTTCACGAACTTCTCCTTCGCGTCGTCACTCGCGTAGACCTCCGCGAGCGCGCGCAGCTCGGAGTTCGACCCGAAGACGAGGTCGGCGCGGCTGCCGGTCCACTTGACCTCGCCCGTGGCGGCGTCGCGACCCTCGAAGGTGTTCGCGTCCTCGGCCGTCGCCTTCCACGCCGTGCCCATGTCGAGCAGGTTGACGAAGAAGTCGTTGGTCAGCACCCCGGGGGTCGCGGTGAGGACACCGAGCGGCGACTGCTGGTGGTTCGCGTCCAGGACGCGGAGGCCACCGACGAGGACCGTCATCTCGGGGGCGCTCAGGGTCAGCAGGTTCGCCCGGTCGACCAGCAGGAACTCGGCCGGCAGCCGGTTGCCCTTCCCGAGGTAGTTGCGGAACCCGTCAACGGTCGGCTCAAGCGCGGCGAACGACTCCACGTCGGTCTGCTCCTGCGACGCGTCCACCCGGCCCGGCCTGAACGGGACCTCGACGTCGACACCGGCCTCCTTGGCGGCCCGCTCGACGCCCACACCACCGGCGAGCACGATCAGGTCGGCGAGCGAGACCTGCTTGCCGCCGCTCTGGGCGGCGTTGAACGCCTCGGCGATCCCCTCCAGGGTGCTCAGCACCGTCGCGAGCCGGTCGGGGTCGTTGACCTCCCACCCGTTCTGCGGCTCAAAGCGGATACGCGCGCCGTTGGCGCCGCCGCGCTTGTCACCGCCGCGGAAGGTCGAGGCCGACGCCCACGCGGTGGACACCAGCTCGGACACCGACAGGCCCGAGGCGAGGATCCGCTCCTTGAGGGAGGCGATGTCCGCGGCGTCGACGAGCTCGTACGTCACCTCGGGGAGGGGGTCCTGCCACAGCAGCGTCTCGGTCGGGACCTCCGGGCCGAGGTAGCGCGCGACCGGGCCCATGTCGCGGTGGGTCAGCTTGAACCACGCGCGGGCGAAGACGTCCGCGAACTCGTCGGGGTTCTCGTAGAAACGCCGCGAGATCGGGCCGTAGACCGGGTCGAACCGGAGCGCGAGGTCGCTGGTCAGCATGGACGGCGCGTGACGCTTCGACGGGTCGTGGGCGTCGGGCACCGAGTCCCGACCGGCGCCGTGCTTCGGCCGCCACTGGTGCGCGCCGGCCGGGCTCTTGGTCAGCTCCCAGTCGTAGCCGAACAGGTTCCAGAAGAAGTTGTTGGACCACTTCGTCGGTGTCGAGGTCCAGGTGACCTCCAGACCGCTACCGATCGTGTCCGCGCCCTTGCCGGTGCCGTAGGTGCTCTTCCAGCCGAGACCCTGCTGCTCGATGGGGGCGGCCTCGGGGTCGGCGCCGACGTGGTCCGCCGGGCCCGCGCCGTGGGTCTTGCCGAAGGTGTGACCGCCCGCGATCAGGGCGACCGTCTCCTCGTCGTTCATCGCCATCCGGCGGAACGTCTCACGGATGTCGCGGGCCGAGGCCAGCGGGTCCGGGTTGCCGTTCGGGCCCTCCGGGTTGACGTAGATCAGGCCCATCTGGACCGCGCCGAGGGGGTTCTCCAGCTCCCGGTCGCCGGTGTAGCGCTGGTCGTCGAGCCAGGTGGACTCGGGACCCCAGTAGACGTCCTCGTCGGACTCCCAGACGTCCGCACGGCCGCCGGCGAAGCCGAAGGTCTTGAAGCCCATCGTCTCCAGGGCGACGTTGCCGGCCAGGATCATGAGGTCGGCCCGGAGATCTTCTGGCCGTACTTCTTCTTGACCGGCCACAGCAGACGGCTGGCCTTGTCGAGGTTCACGTTGTCCGGCCAGCTGTTAGATGGAAGAGCACA
>NZ_JBEOZN010000020.1:0-96414 GCF_040298085.1 Streptosporangium sp. NPDC001681
ACCCCCCCCCGCGGGGGGGGGGTGGGGGGGGCCCCCGCCCGGGGCCCCCCGCCCCCCCCCACCGGCGGCACGGGCAGGTGAGGTGCCCCAAGGATTCCGGACAGAGCGACAGGACGCGCCGCCGCGAACAAGCAGACACCGGACGACTTCACATGTCAGGGGTTCTCCTGGACTTGATGCCCTGCCCGGTCTGGGCGGGGACAAGACGCGCCAGTTGCGTGCGCAGTACCGCCAGGGCACTCTCGACGCTGCGCTGCCCGGCCAGCACCGCGATGCCCAGCCCGCCCGACATGGCCAGCAGCGCGATCGCCTCGGTGCGGGGGTCGAGGTCCGCTGCCATGTCACCGTCGTTCTGCGCCTGGATGAGCTGCCCGGCCACGAATGCCTCCATCGCGTCCGGCGCGGCCAGGAAGGAGTGCGCGGCCAGTTCCTTGTCGGTGACGGCGAGCACCGCGTAGGAGGTGTAGGCGAGGTGGAAGATCCGGCTGCGCTCGTCGGTCGGAAGCGCCTCGGCGAGGATGGCCTCCAGCACCTCGCGTGGACGCCGCGTCCCGGCCAGTTTCGCCTGCAGCCGCTCCGCCATCTGCTCCGCGAGTTGCCGCAGCGCGAACAGCATGAGCTGTTCCTTGGTCTCGAAGTAGTGCTGCACCAGGTGCAGTGAGACGCCTGCCTCGGCGGCGACGGCACGCATCGTGACAGCGTGCAGCCCGCGGGTGCCCACCACCCGCAGGAGTGCTTCGGCGATGTCGCGGCGCCGGTTCTCACGGTTGGCGGAACGGGTCATGAGATTTCTCCTGGACATGCCCTCTACAGATTGGTACAACTGTACCCTATACAAGCGTACCAATTTGACAGGGAGGCGGACCCCATGGACGGTGGCACCCGCGCCCGCGTGGGGCACTTCATCGACGAGACGATCGAACGGGAGTTCCGGGCCGCTTACGCCACGGCGATGACGTTGTGGCCGCCCCACGACACGATCGACGTGGAGACCGATTTCGGAACCACCAGGATCTACCGCCACGGAGTGGCGACCGGAGAGCCGATCGTGCTGGTCCACGGACACGGCGCCAACGCCTCCACCTGGTATCACCAGATCACCGGGCTCGGACGGCACCACCCGGTCTACGCGATCGACACGATCGACGACCCCGGCGGCAGCCGGCAGCGCAGGCCCGTGACCGGCTCGGATGACGCCGCCGCCTGGCTGTCGGAGGTTCTCGCCGGTCTTGGGCTGACCCGTGTGCACCTGGCCGGACTGTCCTACGGCGGCTGGCTCGTGCTCAACCAGGCCGTCCACCGGCCCGAACGGCTCGCCTCCGTCACCTTGCTCGACCCCGGCGGCCTGGAGAAGGTGCCCGTGCGGTTCATGCTCAGCCTGTTCGCGACCGTGCTCGCGATACGGCTGCCCACCTCCTGGAAGCCCTTGCTGGCCCGCCTGCTGGCCGAGCACTCCCTGGTCGAGCGCCCCGAGATCATGAATCCCGTCCTCCTCGGCGTCCACGCCTTCCGCCCGCACCGCAGCCCCGCACGACGGTTCACCGACGACGAACTTCATCGCGTCACCGTGCCGACGCAGCTCATCCTCGCGCGGCGCACCAAGCTGTTCCGGCCCGACCAGGCGCTCGCCCGCGCCCGGCGGCTCCTGCCCCTGGAGCATGCCGAGATCGTGCCCGGCATCGGCCACGGGATCCCGCTTGAGGCACCCGAACTGGTCACCGACCGCATTCTTGGCTTCGCCGACCGTACGGCCGGTCAGAGCTGAATTGGATACAGAGATGGCGAGTAGAGCACTGGTACTGGGCAGCGGCGGGATCGTCGGCATCGCGTGGGAGATCGGCGTCCTGGCCGGCCTGGCCGCGCACGGCATCGACCTGAGCGAGGCCGATCTGGTGGTCGGCACGTCCGCCGGGGCCGTGGTGGGCGCCCAACTCACCGCCGGCGTCGACCTTGAGCACCTGTACGGCAGGCAGCTCGCACCACCCGGCGGTGAGCGAGCCGCCAGGACATCGCCGCTCGGCCTGGTACGCCTGATCTGGACGTTGAGCCGATCGAGGACCACGGCCGAGTTCGGCGCCCGAATGGGCAGGATCGCCCTGGCCGCCAGGACCGTGCCGGAGGCCGAACGCCGGGCGGAGATCGCCGGCTGGCTCGGCGAGGCAGCCACGTGGCCGGACCGGCCACTGATGATCACCGCGGTGGACGCCGAGACCGGTGAGCGGGTCGTCTTCGACGCCGGGAGCGGGGCGGATCTGGTGGACTGCGTCGCGGCCAGCACAGCGGGACCTGGCACCCGCCCGCCGGCCACCGTCGGCGGCCGGCGCTACATCGATGGCGGCATATGGTCGCCAGGCAACGTCGACCTGGCCACCGGCTACGATCACGTCGTCGTGCTCGCGCCCGTGACCCGCGGCGGCGGCATCATGAAAGGCGTTTCGCACCAGATCGCCGAGCTGGACCCCGGAGCCGAGGTGATTCTGATCACTCCTGAGCCGGAGGCGTGGAAGCAGGCCGTCGGCAAAGGCCTGGGCGGCATGCTGGATCCGGCCCGCCGCGCCCCCGCCGCCCGAGCAGGCTACGCCCAGGCCGCCCGAATCGTCACACGGTGGGAGTGAGGGCGATGACGGGGGTGATCCGTGAGGTTTTGCGCTGGTAGGCGGCGAAGCCGGGGTAGCGGCGGGCCTGCTCGGCCAGCGGGTGGCGGATGGCGGGCGGTGATGGGTTCCGGCGCCCGCAGGAAAGGGCCCCGGCGTGCTCGCCACCGCTCCTGTGGCGCTAGCGGCGGTGTCTTTCGAGCAACTGGCTGCCGACGTCGACATAGCCGGCGAACAGCCCGATCACGTCCTGGAGCCGCTCCTGTGCGGGGCCCGGACTCAGCAGGGCCTCGCCGTCGCGCAGGGCGGCGATCAGGGTTCTGGCCCGCGCGTGGCTGGCCTCCAGCAGTGACTCGATCCCTCCGGTGGCCTCCACCAGGAGCCTGCGGCTGCCGGGCTGCGGGATCACCTTGGCGAGTCCCCAGGAGTTCAGCTGCCGCACCGCGGTGCTCACCGCGCCCTTGCTCAGGTCGAGTTCGGCGGCGATCGCGTCGAGAGAGATCGGCTCCTCGGTCATCAGCAGCAGCCCGTAGACCCGGCCGGTCGCGTGCGGGAGGTTCCATGAGGCCAGCAGGTCGCCCACCGAGGTGATGAACGCGCTACGCCTGCTCTCACTCACCGCTGTGCCCACTCCGAGATCGTATCCAGGAACGCCTCGATCGCCGCGTTCACCGCGTGCGGGTCGTCCTGGTTGGCGATGTGTCCCGCGCCGGGGATGACCACCTCCTGGACGCCTTCCGCCGCGGCCCACCTGGGCATGGCCGAGGCGATGTTGCCGGTGCGGTCTCGCTCGCCGCGGATCAGGCACAGTGGCACCGGCGTACGGTAGCCGGGGTCGGCGTCGAGGAGCTCGACGGCCGCCCGCCACACCTGGACGAACTCCCGCTTCGACAGCAGGGAGAACGCCCGCCGCACATCCGCCCGCGCGCTTTCCGTCACCGCGGAGGCATCGGCCATCACACCGGGAAGGCGCCCGGCCGGAATCATCGCCAGGCTCGGCGCGGCCAGCTTCAGCAGCAGGCGCTCCGTCCGGGACAGCGGTCCGGTGTTCCACGTCGAGCCGATGACGATCAGTGCCCGGGCGAGGTCCGGACAGCGCCGGACGATCGCCTGGCCGAGGTTGCCGCCGAGGGACTGTCCCACGAGCACCGGCCGGTCGAGTTCGAGGTGCTTGACGAGCGCGCACAGGTCCGCGATCGCCTGCTCGGCGGTGAACGGAACGCCGGCCGGGCGGGAGCGGCCGTGGCCGCGCATGTCCCAGGTGACGACCCGGTATCCCCGGGCGCGCAGCCGCTCGCTCTGGGCGTCGAACATCGCGTGATCGGCCCCGGCTCCGTGCGAGAACACCAGCGGCACACCGTCGCCACCGCTGTCGGTGTAGTGCAGGGCACATCCCCGCAGCGAGAGCGTCGATGACATATTCATCATTTACTAAATATAGCGAATATATCTGGCGAACACGGCCACCGCTCGGGCCGGTGTCACCGGCCCACAAGTAACCAGGAGATCAACGAGGGTCCGAACGTGGAGGCGGCCGGACCTGGTGCGGGTTGGCCACTTGGGATCTCACACAGAGCCGGCCGTGCTCAAGGTGAGGCACGGTCGCCGTGTCCTCACCCTGAGCCTGCCGCGTTACCTGCGGTAATTCTTCCCGAGGGCCTCACCGGGGATCGGCTTGCCGATGAGAGCGACGGGGACGAAGAAGCAGATTTGGCCGATCGCGATGGTGAGCGTCCAAAGCGCCTTCTCGTCATAGTGGGCGGATGCCTTGGTGTACAGCTCGTCGGAGACGCGCTCCCCGGACGGGTTCGGGGTGAGGACGGCCTCCACGAGCTCCAGTGCGACCCGTTCGGCGGCGGTGAAGTAGGGGGCGTCCTGCCATGACGCCACGGCGGTGATGCGCTCCTCTGTCTCCCCGGCCTCGCGCAGGAGGCCGGTTTGCCGGACAGTGTGGTAGGTGCTGCCGACGATCTGCCCGGCGCGCAACTGCACCAGGCTGATGGTGGTCTGCGGAATCGCACCGTTCTGGGTGACCTCGGACATGGCTCCGGCGATTGTCGCCACCTCGGGGAAGAACTGGCCGGGGTCGGGCAGACGCGACCGGAGGTTGTCCTGCTCGGTCGTCGTGGACATGGACATGGTGAGGTTTTCCCTTCTCGATCTCAGCGCGGGTTTGAGGCTTGCGACCCGGTGGGGTTGGTCCTTCATCACGAAGCGGCCGATCACGCGTTCCGACGCGAGTTCTCGACGGCGATCCGCATACGGGCCCGGGGTCGCTGAGCCTTCCTGCGTGCTGGATGGTGTCTCAGTAGTCCGACGAAACAACCGCTGGGAATGTGAGGCGATGGGAGGTTATGCGGTCTTGGGATCGCCGGAACCCAAGACCGCCTGTGGTCAGCCGGTCCCGGAGCGGCACCGGGCGATGCCCAGGCCCCGGCGAGGCGACCTACAGTTGCCCGCGTGCCTCCTCGGCCTGGCGCAGGATGGCCTTCGCGCCACTCGCCTCGGCGAGCGCGCCCGCCTCCTCGACCAGGGCGAGCGCGTCGTCGCGGCGGCCCTGCGCGAGGGCGATGTAGCACAGCCCGACCAGATTCGCGGCGACACCGGGCAGGAAGCCGAGCTCCCGGCGGAGCCGTACCGACTCCTCCAGGCGCTCCCGCGCCACCTCCAACCGGCCCGCGGTGTGTTCGGCGACGCCCAGGTGCCGGAGCGCGTAGGACATCGTCATCCTGTCGCCGATCCGCGTCGCCAGCTCGTACGAGCGTTCAAGAATCGGCACCGCGGTGTCGTTGTCGCGGCGGACCACCTGGTGGAAGAGGGCGGTCCAGAGCAGCGCCTCGCCCTCGCCGCGCGAGTCGCCGAGCGTCCGGTAGAGCCGTGCCGCGCGCTCCAAGAGCGGTAGCCCTTGCGGGTCCTCGTCTCCCTCCGCGAGGGAACGCGCTTGCGCCACCTTGCCACGGGCCAGAGCCAGATCGGCCTCGACCGCGTCCAGTTCCCGCTCGGCCATCACCAGCGCGTCGGCCTCGCCGCCGAAGACCGCGCGCTCGTGGAGCAACCCGGCCCGTTCGATCCGTTCCTCCGTACCCATCCCGGCTCCCGCCCGCTCGGATCCACGTCGAACACGGTTCAGCCTGCCACCGCGCGCGGCGCGCCGGGCCGCCGGCAGAGCGGAGCGCCGAATCCGTACCGCTCTCCGAGCGGCCGGGGAGGTCCGGCGCCTCGCCCGGAGGACTCGCCGTACGCCCCGGGCGTGCGGCGAGTCCTCCGGGAGTCAGGAGGCGGGTTTCTCGTCGGTCCAGCCGGCTTCGAGGACGGTCTCGGAGTTCCACACGGTGCCCGGCGCGAATCCGGCCTGCAGGCCGCCCGGCCGTACCACGACGCTGTCCCTGGCCAGTGCCCGCCCGGTCGCCTCGTCGAAGATCAGGCGGTTCCGCAGGATCCCCTCGCCGCCCTTGGCGTCCGCCTTCGCCCTGGCCCGTTCCTCGATGGCGACGGCGCTGCCGGTACGGCCCTCCGCGTCGACGACGTCACGGACGACCTCGATGCTCTCCAGGTCGGCGAGCATCCGGAAGGCGGCACCGCGCACCTGCGGGGTGACCGGCATGTCGGTGATCAGCCCGACCGTGACGGCGAACAGCCAGGCGTCCGACGACATCGGGGCGTCCGACTCGGTGTCGTGCCCCCCGTACGAGCGCAGCAGCCACGCCTTGAGCCTGTCCGGATCCTTCGGTAGGCCGCGCAGGTCCTTCATGGTGACGTTGCGGCCCAGCCAGAACACCTTGTCCCCGTCGGCGAGGGGGGCGTGGCCGTCCTGCGCCGCTCCCGGCTCGGTCGACAGGGTGAGATCGCCGAATTTCGGATCGTCGCCCGCCTTGGGGGACCTGACCTGGATCTCGGCCGGGGAACCGGCCCGCTCCCAGGCCGCCCTGTCGTCCGGACCCGCGGGTTCCGCGCCGAGGGAGCTCGTCCGGCTCCACTGCTCCCCGCCGGTCGCCGACGGGGTCCATACCTCGTTCCGCTGCCGGTCCACGACGGTGTAGTCCCCGTCGGCCGCCTCGAACAGGTTCCGGCTCACCGACACGGTGTGCCAGTAGGCACCGGTCACATCCGGCTGGCGGGCCGCCCCGTGGGCGGCGGCGAGCAGGATGGATCGCCCGGAGAGCTCGATGCGCGGGGTGGTGGTCGCCGGGCTCGAGATCACCTGGGCGGAGGGCGCGCGCGGCGCCGTACCGCCGGTCGCGGAGATCGTGACGGCGACCGCGGTCACGGCCGCGGCGGCTCCGGCGAGGCCGAGACCCCACACCGGGCGTACGATCCTGCGCCTGGCCGGGGCCGGCCGGGGCCGTGCCATGGCACGGGAGAGCTCGGCGGCCCTGGTGCGCGGGTCGACCGGGGTGTCGTCCAGGTGCGCGGGGCGTGCGGCCCGCAGCTGATCGATGGGGTTCATGACCACTCCTCGCTGAGGTTCCTCATCCGGGGCTCGGGACTCACGGCGGTGTCCATCCGCTGTTTGAGCCGCCGGCGAGCGCGGTGCAGCCGCACCCGGAAGGTGGTCGGAGAGCAGCCGACGACCTGGGCCGCGTCGCGGGGGGAGAGCCCCTGCCAGGCGGTCAGGATCAGGATCTCCCGATCGTCCTCCGACAGCCCGGTCAGCGCCCTGAGCACGCTGAGCCGTTCGGTGACCTGCTCCGCGACGTCGTCCTCGGTCCAGGCCCGCAACTCGGCGCTGAGCGCGTCCCGCCGGATCTCCGCCCGGATGTTGTCGCGCAGCACGTTGCGGGCCACCCCGAGGAGCCATGGCAGCGCCGGCTCCGGCACGTCCTCCAGCCGTCGCCAGGCGATCGCGAACGTCTCGCTCACCACCTCGTCCGCGACCTGCCGTCCCGCGCGGCTGACCACGTAGGCCCAGACGCGCTGCCGGCACTCGTCGTACATGTCGGTGAATCTCTGCGAGTCGTCCGTCACCGCCCCGCCCCCTTCGTCCCGGATGTGTTCTTCTGACACCGGGAAGTGGCCGGGGACCCTCGGTTGTTACCCGCTTCCTCGAAAAAAGGGTACGAGCCTCCTGAGACCACCGGTCAGGGGCGGCGGGCGGCGACGACGAACAGCGGCTGGTCGCCCTCGTTGACCAGCCGCTGTTTCATGATGTGGCCGGCGTCAGGCGCCGTAGAACCACTTCGCGGTCCAGATCCTGATCCACTCACCCGGCGGGTAGACCCGGCCGTTGGTGACGATCCAATGGGTGCGGGACCGCACGCAGTCGACGTCGGGCCAGTGCGGCGAGCCATAGGCGTTGGAGTTCTTCCCATTGGGAAGGTCGCGGTAGGGCCCCTTCGCACCACAGTAGAAGTGACTGCTGGCATCCCGGCTGAGCTGCAGCGTGGCGCCCGTGCGGTTGTAGACGATTCCGCAGGGGTCGGTGATGCCGCCGCACGACGCGCCCAGCGGAACGACCTCTCCTTCGGGAGGTGTGTCGGACATCACCAAGGAATTCGCCGGCGGCACCGGATCGGCGTGGGCGCTCGGCGCTCCCGCGAACGTCATGAGCAGCACCGCCGCTCCCAGCGCGGCCGCGGCCCCGGCCCGCTTACCTACAGTGAACATGCTTTCCGCCTCCCCGTGAGGTCGTTCCTCCCGGCCCCCTGCCGAGTGGAATTCGCCGGCGCTCTGGTCCCCCGACATTCAGCGCCGACAGCGACATCGTTCGGCATAGGCTGATGTTCTGGGAACCTGGAAGCTTCCAGGGTGCTAAGGGGCGGAACAGATGCGGACGATCCTCTTGCAGGCCGAGGCCCCCGACGACGGAGCGGTCGTCATCGAGCTTCCTCCGGGTCGCGAGGTCACCTTCGGCCGCGGAACGGAGAGCGCCCCGGTCGACTTCCCGCTGGACCATCCGGGGATCTCCCGGCGGGCCGGGATCATCCGGGCCGTGGACGATTACTGGCTGCTCACCAACCTCAGCCGTGACGCCACCCTGGTCGTGGAGAACCCGGAGGGCGGCGGGGAGTTCCTCAAGGTGGCTCCGCGGCGGGTGGCGGCGCCCGTGCCGTTCGAGTTCGCCCGCGTGGTGCTCCCGGTGGCGGGTGGCGCCTGCTCCTTCCTGGTCTTCGCCTCGCAGCACAGCTTCATCGACCCCGACGCGCCCGAGAGCGCGGCGGTCGGCGAGCCGACCGTCTCCGGTTTCCCCGTGGACGAGACGGCGAAGTACTTTCTCGTGCTGATCGCGCTCTGCGAGCCGCGGCTGCGCGACGGCTCGTCCCCAGTCATCCCGACGGTGCCGGAGATCCTGGAGCGGCTGCGCGACGTTCCCGGCGGCGCGGAACTGACCCGGGCCGCGGTCAACTTCCACATCGACTATCTGGCGCGTACAAAACTGCGCGTCAAGCCGCCGTCGGGCTCGCGCAAGGCCGACTGGCAGCGCGCCGCGCTGGTCTCCGTGGCGCTCCGCTTCGACCTGGTGCGGGAGGAACATCTGAAGCGGCTGAACAGCTGATCACCCCCTGTGGAGGGTGGCCCGGTGGACCACCCTCGCCGTCGGGGTTGACCAGCGTGAAGTGGTCATCGCCCTCGGGGACCATGCAACGGGTGTATCACGGCTCGTAGGCGGCCCGGTGTCGCCGTACCAGGTCGGCGTGGGCCTGGAAGCGCGCGGGAATCCCGCCCTCCTGGCGGACCACGTCGTCGGAGGAGCGGAACGCCACCGCGCCCAGCAGCCCGGGGTCTCCGGGCACCCCGGCCAGCAGCGGCAACCGCATGCACAGGTAGCGGCCGACGGCGGGGATGGTGTCCTCGGGCGAGAGGGGCGGGGTGAGGACGGTGCCCCGGCGGTCGAACGGCAGGTAGTACTGGAGCACCGACGGCGTCCAGCGCGCGAGGCCGTACTCGTCCTTGGCCGCGTCGAACAGGTTCGCGTCGAAGTTGCTCTCCGCCTTCAGCATTCCGGCGACCAGTGCCGGGCTCAGGCCTGGGTCCGCGCACATCGTGCCGGCTTCGACGATCAGCGCGCGATACTCCCGGGGGATGTCGGAGCCGGAGCGCAACCACCGCCCGAACGGGTCGGCCACCCGCGAGTCGACCATCCCCGCCCCCGAGACACCCGCCAGCACGAGAACCGCCGAGGCCATGGTCTTCGCCATCCGGCGGCCCGTTCGCCGGGGCGCCCCCCTCAAGGTGCCGGCCAGCAGTCGCGCGCGGTAGAGCTGGCGGACCGCGCTGGGCCTGGACCTCGGGTTGGGGTCCAGGCAGTCGCTGACCCAGGAGCGCCAGGCCTCGGGCAGCGAGACCGGAAGCGACAGGGGGGACTCGCCCGCCGCGTACTCGACGGCGGCCACATAGCGCGCGCGAGCGGTGGGGGCGCTGAAGGGAAGGTGGCCGGTGAGCAGCTGGCACGCCGTCACGCCCAGCGCCCAGATGTCGGCCGAGGCCCGCACCGCGTGCCCCTTCTCGCTCAGCGGCTCCCCCCAGCGCTCGGGAGGCACGTGGTCCACCGAGCCCATCGGGGGAAGGTAGCCGTGCGTCCCGTCCATCTCGGTGGCCAGGCCGAAGTCGGCGAGCCGTACCGAGCCGTCGGCCATCACGAGCACGTTGTTGGGTTTGAGGTCTCCGTGCACCCACCTCTCGGCGTGCATGTGCGCGAGCCCCTCGCAGATCTCGGCGATCAGCCTCGGCGCGCCGGGAACCGGAGCCCCCTGCCCGATCAGATCGGCCAGTGACCGTTCCGCCAGGTCCATCACCAGCACGCACGCGCCGTCGAGTTCGGAGTTCCCGGCGTCGTCGACGACGAGCGTCTCCCGCAGCCGGATCAGCCGGGGGTGCCGGAGCCTGTCGTGCAGGCGTAACTCCCGCTCCGTCATGTCCCGCAGATGCCGCAACTGCCGCCGGGTGAGCGTGCCGGTGGGCAGGAACTTCAGCGCCGCCTCTCTCCCGTCTCGCGTTCCCCGGTAGACGCTCGCCCAGCTCCCCGTGGCGACGGGCCTGCCGACCCGCCAGTCACCGACGCGATACCCCGAGGGGACGCTGACCGCCCATCCCTTGGTGTCCATCGTCCTGCCGCCCTCTCACATCACCGAGCCGGCGCGATGACCGCGGTCATCACCCGGGACGCCGTGAACAGGTGGATGCCCCTCGAACGGATCACCGTACCGGGGCCAGACCGTCATGCTAGATCGAATACGAGTGCGCGGAGCATCGTCACCGCGGCCGGCTCCGCCATGCCGGTGGCAGCCTGCCCGCTGGTCTTTTCGGTCGGTCCGGCAGGAACGTCGGTGTCGCCCTCATAACGCCGGGGTTCCGAGGCGCGCGCAGGTCAGCGCGGTGGGCGATATCGCGCCCGCCGGGATCCCTTGCGGGGAGGCGACGGCTGGTTATCGTTTTTTCGGAACAGTCAGGACGGCCGGTCAGCAAGGGAGCTACATGAGCGAGACTCCGACGCCTCCGCTGTACATGCGGCGAGCAGGGTTCGACCCGGATCCGGAACTGGGAGCGCTGCGGGACGGGGAGGGGATCGGGCGCGCCGGCACACCCTTCGGCGTCGATGCCTGGTTGGTGACCCGCTACGCGGACGTACGGACGGTGCTGAGCGACCCCGAACGGTTCAGCAACGCCGTGGGGATCGACTTCGTGCCGTCCGACACGAAGATGAGCAAGGAGGAGATCGCGGCGCTGCGCGCGGGCAACATGCTCGCCCTCGATCCTCCCGAGCACACCCGGCTGCGCCGGGTGCTGACGCCGGAGTTCACCATCCGCCGGATGCGCCGGCTGGAGCCGCGGATCACCCGCATCGTCGAGGAGCACCTGGACGCGATGGAACGCGCCGGGTCCCCGGCCGACCTGGTGTCGTCGTTCGCGCTGCCGATCCCCTCACTGGTGATCTGCGAGTTGCTGGGGGTGCCGTACGCCGACCGGGAGGACTTCCAGCGCACAAGCAGCAAGATGCTCGATGTGGGGGCGCCCTTCGAGGAGCGTCTGACGGCGCAGCTGGAGTCGCGCGCCTACATCGGCGAACTGGTCGCCCGCGCCCGGGTCGACCCCGGGGAGGAACTGCTCGGCACGCTGGTGCGCGAGCACGGCGACGACCTGACGGTGCACGAGCTCGTCGGCATCGGCACCCTGCTGCTGCTGGCCGGACACGAGACCACCTCCAACATGCTCGGACTGGGCACCCTGGCCCTGCTCCGCCATCCCGACCAGCTGGAGCTGCTGCGGAAGGAGCCCGAGCGCATCGACGCGACGGTGGAAGAGCTGCTGCGCTGGCTCAGCATCGTCCACTCCGGCACCGCCAAGGTGACCACCACGGAGGTCGAGATCGCCGGCCAGGTCATCGGGCCCGGCGAGCTGGTGGTCTGCGCGCTGCCCGCCGCCAACCGCGACGCCGGGTTCCTGCCCGACCCCGAGACGCTGGACATCACCCGGGGCGCGCCCGGCCACCTGGCCTTCGGCCACGGCGTGCACCACTGCCTGGGCGCACCGCTGGCCCGGATGGAGATGCGCATCGCCTTCCCCGCACTGCTCGGGCGCTTCCCCGAGCTGCGCGTGGTCGAGCCCGAGGCGCACTTCCGCTCTTTCAGCGTCGTGTACGGCCTGACGTCCCTGCCGGTCGCCTGGTGACAGGACCGCCCGGAGCCGCGATCGCGGCTCCGGGCGGCTGTGGTTCCGGGCGGGTACGGCTCAGGCCGCGCCCGAGCTCAGGTCGCCGTCGAAGACCTTGTCCAGGAAGCTCTCCAGGTTGACGACGACTCGCATGATCCGCTCCTCGTTGCTGAGCGTCTCGAACCGCACGCCGAGCTCCGTCTTCTTCATGTCCCGCACGTAGAGGGAGCAGGCCAGGTCGGCGCACATGTAGGTGCCGACCGTGTTGCCCTGGCGGCCCGCGGCGCCGACCCTGGGCGCGACGAACAGGGAGATCCCGGTGCCGGCGTGCGGTGTCACGCAGATCGAGCAGACCGTGCTCTTGGCATAGCTCCTGCGCACCTCCCGGCTGAGGCGCAGGGTGACACCGACGAGCTCGCCGTGCCGCTCGGCGACCAGGTAGCCGCGGTCGGGCGCGCCGGGGTCGAGCCAGCCCAGGAAGTCAAGGTCGGCCCAGGGGGTCTCCGGCAGGCTCCTGGGCAGGTTGATCCTGCGTGCCTCCCCCTTGGAGCAGTTGACGAAGGATCCGCGTATCTCCTTCTCACCGACCGGAATCATGACTCACCCACTGTTGATCGACACGTCTGCTGGGGCCCTGCCCGCGCGACCGGCACCTGCGCCGGGGAGGGACAGGAAACGAGCGAACCGCCGGGCCCCGTCTTTCGGACATCCGGTTTTCGGACATCCGGCGCCGACCACTATCTCAGCGCGACATCGGGGACGTCGAATGCTTTTCCGGCACCCGGGGATCGCGCGCGTGTACGTTTCGGTAGAGGCTCACCCCTCATCCGGCGGCCGGCGCACCGGATTGGAATCCTCATCGGCCTCCCGGATGATCCGAGCCTCCCGGGCGAACCGCGCCTCCCAGGCGAAGCGAGCCGAGATCGTCTCTGCGGCCCCCGCTGTCGAACCCGGTGAGACCCGCGCCCACCCGGCCGGTCCGGACCCGTTCGGCGGCATGAAGGAGGGCCGGACGGTGCCAGGGGACTTGTCAGCTTGTATCCGTACAGAGCACTACGCTCGGCATATGTCTGACCAGCCGGTATGCCACTGCCTGCTCTGCGTCGAGCGGGAAGTGGAGCTCGACCAGGCCGATCTCAGGACGCTGCGGAGCGTCCGGGACCGGGGGTGGGCGATTGTCATGATCCCGGAGGACGAGGACGGTCCCGGCTGGGCCTTCACCGTCGGGCTGTGGCACACGCTCCGCTCCCCCGAGGTGGTGATGCTCGGTCTCCGGGTGGACGTGATGGGCAACTGCCTCAGCACCCTGGCCGACCGGATCGCCGCCGGGCACCACCTGGTCGAGGGCCGGGAGCGGGACGACGTGATCAGGAACTACCCGGTCGTCGCGAAGGCGGTGGACACCAGCTGGTACCGGTCGCTGTTCGGCACCGCGCTGCACTTCTACCAGGGGCCCCCGCTGCCCTTCATGGAGATCGTCTG
Source organism: Streptosporangium sp. NPDC001681 (assembly GCF_040298085.1). Lineage (NCBI taxonomy): Bacteria > Bacillati > Actinomycetota > Actinomycetes > Streptosporangiales > Streptosporangiaceae > Streptosporangium > Streptosporangium sp. NPDC001681. Next base: position 13,665 of record NZ_JBEOZN010000020.1, read on the forward strand.
GCCCGACGCCGCGGGCCGCTTCCCCTGGAACGACGGTTGCGCCCCGCGACTGCGGGAACTCCAGCCCGCGCTCTGGATTCCCAAGGACGACCACGCCCCGGGCCCCTGGACCAAACTCCCCTGACCGGACCGTGCCGGGCGGAACCCGGCCCGCGTTCCCGATCGAACCACCGGCGACGCCGAAGCCTCCCGGCGGAGGCCACGGTCATGGTGAGACCACCGTACGACGGAGGCCGGGGCCGGCGCCGAGTCCGCCGCACGACGGACGCCCTGGTCAGTGCCGGCGTCACCCGGAAGGCGTGAGAGCCGGAGCGAAGGAGACCCGGCCACGTTTCTCCCGGCTGCCGAACCGGCCCTTTACTACAGTTCATTACCAATTTTAAGGTGTCTTGTTTCACACTGCCCGGCGGCTCTTTCCAAGTCATTCACAAGTCCCTCCCAAGAGGGAAAAAGGAACCTCTACCCGGATCGGATAACGCTTCAAAAACCGTACAAAGAACGCCGAAAACGCTTTCCATCATCAATTCTCCTCGCACATTTCCCTTGCCGGGGATGTGAGGACAAGTGAGGTCGGAAAAGGCTGTTGACCCGACACGACGATCGACCACCTGGCGAGGACATCTCGCCCCCCGTGACCACCGGGCGGCACACCGACCGTCACACGCTCCGATGTCATAAGTGAATCGCCGGAAGACCGGCACACAGCTCTGTGAGTCCGGCGGGAGTCCCGGGGGAACCCGCGGCCGCCTGACAACGCCTACGAGGAGAAGCATGCACGTCAACCTCAACGAACCCGTCATGAAAGAACTGCGCAGGGTGGTTTCAGAGCCGATCTTCAACCCGATCCTCAAAACCTTCGTCGGGGAGGGGAAGCTGGACTACGAGGTGTATGTGCGGACCTCGGAGTTGTTCTCCCTGCAACCCGCCGCCGACGAACTCGCCTCCTCCGACGAGCTGATGTTCCAGATGGTCCACCAGGCGCAGGAGGTGTGGCTGAAACTTCTGGCGCACGAGATGACGGAGCTGGTCGGCGACCTGGACCTGGACGCGCTCTGGGACGCCTCGGCGCGGCTGGACCGGATCGCGCGCATCGTCCGCTGCCTCAACGACGAGCTGGGGGTCCTGGAGACGCTGACGCCCGACTCGTACCAGACGATCCGGCGGCATCTCGGGAACGGCAGCGGGCAGGAGTCACCGGGGTACAACCGGCTGCGCGTGGCGGCCCAGTACATATCGGACGCGCTCGACCGGCTGACCGCCCGCCGCGGGGTTTCGGCCACGGATGTCTACGAGGCGCGGGACGCCCGGCGCAGTGACCTGAAGCGCACGTTCGAGCTGCTCCTCGACGTGGACGAGGGCTACCAGATGTGGCTGGTCACCCACTTCATGCTCGTCCGCAGGACGATCGGCATCAGCCGGAGCACCGCGGCGCTCGACGGCGTGCCGACGCAGGTGCTGACCGGCCGCATGACACAGCCCCTCTTCCGGCAGCTGTGGAAGGTGCGCGAGGAGATGACCGCCACCTGGGAACGCGACGGCGGGTACGCGCCCGGAGAGTCCAGGCACGCGGAGAAGGGCTCCTGATGACCCGCACCGACGACAGCGCCGCGACCCTCGTCGGCGGCGGCGCCCTGAACCTCATCGACAGGACGGGCGGCGCGGACCACGACCGGATGATGAGGTCGCTGCGCGCCGAGTTCCCGCTGCTCGACACCTGCGTCTACCTCAACAGCAACTCCACCGGCGCCGTCCCTCGCGGGGTGGAGGAGGTGCTGCGCCGCTACTGGCGGACGCTGACCAGGTGGCGGGACGAGGTGTGGGGCGACTGGCTGGAACAGACGTCGGCCTACACCGACGCCCTCGCCGCCTTCCTCGGCGCACCCCCGGGTTCCGTCGTGACCGACGTGAACCTCAGCACGCTGCTCGCCCGGATCGGCACCTGCCTGGACTTCGGCGGCCTGCGGAGCAAGGTGGTCACCACCGGCTTGGAATTCCCCACGGTGCCGCTCATCTGGCAGGGGTTCGCCCGGTACGGAGCGGAGCTGGAGATCGTGGGCTCGGGCCCCGGGTTCGACGAGGCCGCGCTGGAGGCCGCCATCGACGAGCGCACCCGGTGCGTGTGCGTCTCACACGGCAGCTATTCCACCGGAGCGCTGCTGGACCTGCGGCGGATCGTCGCCAGGGCCCACAGCGTGGGCGCGTACGTCATCGTGGACGCCTACCAGACCGTCGGCACGGTTCCCCTGGACGTCACCGAACTGGGCGTCGACTTCGTGCTGGGCGGCGCCCACAAGTGGATGTGCGGCGCCGCCACCGCGTTCCTGTACGTGCGCCCCGACCTCATCGCCGACCTGCGACCCGCGGCGACCGGCTGGCTGGCCGGCGCCGACCCGACCTCCTTCCGCTCACCGGTCGTGTTGGCCGGGGACGCCCGCCGCCTGGCCTCCGGCACACCGGTGCCGCTGGGACCGATGATGTCCAGGGTCGGCCTCGACCTCCTGTCCGGCATCGGCGTCGAGACGATCCGCGGGCACTCGCTGGCGTGCACCGGCCGGGTGCTGGAACGCGCGGACGCGGCCGGAATCGAGGTGGTGACCCCGAGGGAGCCACACCGGCGCGGCGGCGTCGTCTGCCTGCGATTCGACGGGGACGAGCGGGTGAGCAGGTCACTGGTCGACCGGGGCATGGTGTGCAGCTGGCGCGGATCCCTGCGCGTGGCGCCCCACATCTACAACACGATCGCCGAGGTCGACGCCTTCATGGACGCCGTCGAGACGGAACGGGAGCGGATCACCGCATGAGCGTCACCCCCCTGTCGCCACGGGCTCTGCTGAGCCTCCTGGCCAACGGTACGAAGGCGATGGACGTCGTGGAGACCGCGCTGCGCCTCGGCCTGCTCGACGCCCTCGAACCCGGTGCCGAGACCGGCACCCGAAGCGGCACTCGGACGGACACCCGGACGGACACCGTCTCCCTGTCCGATCTCAGCGTGCGGCTCGGCGTCGTACCCGGCCGGCTGTACAAGATGCTCGACTGCCTGGAAAGCCTCGGTTTCGTCCACCGGGAGCAGAGCGGCGACGACCTGGGCCTGGCCCGCTACCGGGCGGTCCCCGGCCTGAGGCAGGCGGCGGAGGCCGTCGCCGGTCCCGGCTCGTTGGAGCGCGACCGCGACCGGTATCCGTGGCGCCTGCTCCACGGCAGGCTCGTCGACGTCCTGCGCGGCGAGATGTCGATCCCCGCGGCCACCTTCGACTGGCCACCGCGCGACGAGGAGCGACTGGCCGACTTCGAGCAGAGCATGGCCGCGGGTCTCGGCCCTGTCATCGAGACGTTCCGCGCGCACGCCGGGCGGCTGTGGGGCGAGCGGGCGCTCCGGCTGCTCGACGTCGGCGGCGGTGACGGCACCCTCGCCGCCCACCTGCTGGCACGCTCGCCCGCCCTCCAGGTGGACGTGTTCAACCTTCCCTCGGCGGAACCGCTGGTGGGCCGTACGAGGAAGGAGAGCGGTCTCGGCGGGCGGCTCGGATTCGTCGCCGGAGACTTCCTCGACGGCCCCCTGCCCGACGGGTACGACGCGCTGTCGTTCGTCCGCGTCCTGCACGACTGGCCGGTCTCCACAGCACGGGCGCTGCTACGGAAGGCCCACGCGGCCCTCGTCCCCGACGGGCGGATTCTGATCTGCGAGGAGTTCAGGACCCCCGACCGGCTCGCCGGGCAGTTCTTCTGGTCGTACTTCCTCATGGGCATCGACAGCTGCGTCAGCCGCCTCTACGAGATCGAGCACTACGTGCGGCTGCTCGAAGAGAGCGGCTTCAGGGACGTCACCGTCCTGCCGGGCCCCTTCGAGCTGATCACCGCGACCCGTTGACCCCGCGGGTCCGCCCGGCGGACCCCGCCGCCCTTCGTCGGGATCGTCTGGTCCGATGTGGCCGAACCTCGCGTGCGAACCCGGGCCGGTGCACTGGAAGGCGTACGGCCACGGCCGGGGATCACGACTCCTGGAGTACGGCAGGTGCCTCCCGGGGAGGGACGCGCGGGCGGTGACCGCGCCGGAAGCATGAGCGGCATGGAGACGCTCGATCTCGCCCGCCTGCAGTTCGCCGTGACCTCGGGGGCACACTTCCTGTTCGTGGCCCTCACCCTGGGCCTGGCCACGGTGCTGGCGGTCACGCAGACCCGGGCGACGCTGACGCGTTCCGACACGCAGATGCGGATGACCCGGTTCTGGGGACGGCTGTATGTGATCAACTACGCGATGGGCATCCTCACCGGGCTGGTGATGGAGTTCCAGCTCGGGATGGCCTGGAGCGGGCTGACGCACTTCGCGGGGAACGTGTTCGGCGCCTCACTGGCGATGGAGACCCTCGTCGCCTTCTTCATCGAGTCCACCTTCCTGGGCCTGTGGATCTTCGGCTGGGACCGGCTGAACCGCTGGGCGCACCTGGGCGTGATCTGGGTGGTCGCGATCACCGCCTACGCCTCGGCGTACTGGGTCCTCGTCGCCAACGGCTTCCTGCAGAACCCGGTCGGTGCCGAGGTCGTGGACGGGACGCTGCGGCTCACCGACGCGGCGGCGGTGCTCACCAACCCCGACGCGCTCCTCGCGTTCGCCCACATCCTCTCCGGCGCCCTGGTGACCGCCGGGTTCTTCCTCGCCGGGGTGAGCGCCTACCATCTGCGCCGCGGGACGGCCGAGCAGGAGTTCTTCCGCAGGTCCCTGCGGATCGGCGTGTTCACCACGCTGCCCGCGCTGCTGGCCAACGCCGCGTTCGGCGGCGTGCAGTTCCCGTCCCTCCAGCCGATGAAGCGCGCCGTCTTCGGCGGGCGGGAGGCGGAGATCGCCCGGTTGCAGGCCGAGATGGTCGCCACCCACGGTCCGGGGGACTACATCCCGCCCGTCGCGCCGACACAGATCAGCGCCATGATCATGCTGGGTGTCTTCACGGTGCTGCTGCTCGTGTCGGCGCTGAGCGTCCTGCTCGCCTCGTTCCGCCGGATGGTCCTGGGGGCGCGGGCCTGGCACCTGCTGCTGATCGCGATGATCCCGCTGCCGTTCGTCTCCATGATCGCCGGCTGGGTGTTCAGGGAGGCGGGCCGCCAGCCCTGGATGGTGAACGGCCTGCTGACGACCGAGGACGCGCTGAGCGACCTGTCGCCGGGCACGATCTGGGTCTCGCTGATCGCCTTCATCACGCTGTCCGTCCTGCTGATGGCCGTCAACGCCTGGATCCTGGCGCGCAGCGCCCGCCAGGGCCCCGAGGCACCCGCCACCGGCCCGGCCCCGGCCGAGCCGACTCCGGTCCTGGCCTTCTGACAGCCCCGCTGTCCACCGGCCTTCGCAAAGGGAAATCGCTATGGAAATCGCCCTGCTCGCGTTCTTCGCGGTCGGCTACTTCGTCCTCGCGGGCGCGGATCTCGGGGTCGGCATGCTGCTGCCGTATCTCGGCCGCACCCCCGAGGAGCGCGGCCGGGTGCTCGGCTCCATCACCCCGTTCTTCCTGACGAACGAGGTCTGGCTGGTCACGGCGGTGGGCGTACTGGTCGGCGCGTTCCCCGTGCTGGAGGGGGAGATGCTCAGCGGGCTGTACCTGCCGTTCGTCGCGTTGCTGCTCGGCTGGGTCGCCCGCGACGCGGGAATCTGGCTGCGCGGGCGGGTGGACCGGGCCGCCTGGCGGGCCTGGTGCGAGGGCGCCGTGGTCGCGGGCAGCTGGCTGGCGGTGCTGAGCTGGGGGCTCATCCTCGTCGGGATGGGCGACGGGTTCACCGTCGGTCTCGGCGCGCTGGTCGCCGCTCCGCTGGGGGCCGTCCTGTTCGCCGCCCACGGGCTGGCGCTGGCCGGGCTCCGGCTCGACGGCGCCCCTCGGGAGCGGGCCCGGCGGTTCGCCGGGCCCTCGGCCGGGCGTGCGGTCTACGCCCTGACGTCGGCCGGGATGGTTCTGGCCTGCCTGCTGGCCGGGGCCCGCCTGCCACTGGCGGAGCACCTGGCGGACCCGGCGACGCTCGCCCTGCTCACTCCCTCGATGGTGCTGCTCACTCCCCTGCTGGTGGCGTCACAGGTGTGGCTGTGGTGGCTCTTCGGCCGCGTCCAGGTCAGGCAGTGATCATGAAAGCCAGCCCGAGCAGCACTGCCACGGGGATGACCCAGACCACGGCCTCGATTGCGAACTCCTTGTACACGGCGAGCTTCTCCCTTTTATCCACGAAAGCGGTGAAGCGCAGCATATGCGCACTCGGCGACATCCTCACACCCGGGTTGGCGACCCGCCGCAGCGGGCTGACGTCGCCAGGTAGTGGAAGCTCGGTCTCCGGTGCATCAGGAAATCGTGGTGGGAGATGTTCCAGGCGTAGGCGCCCGCCATGGTGAACTCCACCCGGTCACCGGGCTTCAGCGCGACGGGCACCCGGCGGGCCAGGATGTCCTTGGGGGTGCAGAGCTGGCCGACGATCGTGATCGGCTCGCCGGGCTCCGTGATGACCAGCGGCTGGTCGTGGCCCTTGGTGGCGGGGGTGCGGATGTGGTGGGTCCCGCCCGCCACGACCGCGAACAGCTCGCCGTGGACGCGCTTGACGTCGATGACGCGCGTCACATAGCGCCCGCAGTAGACGGTCAGCGAGCGCCCGGGTTCGATCCTGAGCGTCTCACCGGGACGGCGCAGCCGCCCGAGGCCCTCCCCGTAGGCCTGCCAGTCGAACCGCGTCCCGGGGTCGGCGTACGAGACGGCCATGCCGCCGCCGAGATTGATCTCACCCGCCCCCAGCGTCCGCGCGTAGTCCAGGACCGCCGCCGCCAGCTCCAGCATCCGGGGCGCGTCGAGCCCGCTGGCCAGGTGGGCGTGGATCCCGCGCAGCCGTACGGCGTCCTGGGTCTCAAGCAGCGCGACGCACTCGGCGATCCCCGCGGGATCCATCCCGAACGGCGTGGCGCCGCCGCCCATCGCCAGCGAGGCCCCCTCGATCGGGATGTCCAGATTGACCCTGAGCAGCACGTCGGCGGAGCGACCGGAGGCGAGCAGGCGGCGCAGCTCGCCGGGACTCTCCACATGCAGGCGGGTGACCTCGCTGAACAGCTCGTCGTCCGTCTTGCCGGGGCCGCCCAGCGCGACCGGCGCGTCCGGGAAGTGCTCCCGCACATGCGCGAGCTCCCCGCCGGAGGCGACCTCGAAGCCGTCGAGGTGCGGAGCGAGCGTCCGCAGCAGCTCCGGGTCGGGGTTGGCCTTGACCGCGTAGTACAGCTCGACGTCTCCCAGCGCGGCCCGGACTGCCCCGGCGTGGGCGTCGAGCTCGGCCAGGTCGTAGACGTAGGCGGGTAACCGCCCGGCGGGAACGGACACCGAGGTCCGCGTCGTGGCCGTGACTGTCACAGGCGTTCTCTCCGATCTCAACGGTACGGGGAGCCGGATCTCGACGATCAGGCGGTGGACGGGGGTGACGGCTGTGACCGGCCCGGACCTGTCGGGCAGGCCGGTCGGAACCCGTCCGTACCCGGAGACCTGGCCGATGTGACCTGCGCCTGCCGGCAGGCCGGTCAGAACTCGTCGTCCCCGGAGACCTGGCCGATCGAGAAGATGTGCCTGTTCGCGGCGCAGATCGTCTCCAGGACGTGGACCGGCGTGTCCTCGCTGGAGTATCCGGCTCGAAGGACCTGCACGACCCACTCCCCCGGTTCGAGTTCCAGGGTGTCGTACTCGAAGGATGTCGGCGGGCGAGCCGTCAGGTTCTCCTCGGCATGGCCGAAGACGTGCCCGAGGGCGACCAGCGCCGACTGGAGCGACGGCTTGACGAACTCGGGCTCGGCGATGCGCGTCCCTTCGAACAGGTCCGCCCGGAAGTAGCTGGTGGCGATCCGTACCGGAACCTCGTCGGCCGTCATCATCTTCCGGCGGGCGATCACCTCGGTGCCGGGCTCGACGCGCAGGCAGGCCGCCACGTGATCACTCGCCGGCTCCGGGCCGACATAGAGCATTCTGCGGTCCGGCTTGATCCCCTGCCGCTCCGCCTCGACGAGAAAGAGGGACGCGGAGGCGCGCACGGCGGGGTCGGTCGGCAGCGCCCGCCGGACCAGCACCTTCGGCACGCGGGCCGCCGCTCCCTCGGGGGCACGGGCCGTCGGCCCCTTCCGCATCTGGGATATCCGGCCCGGGGAGACGCCCAGGTGTACCCCTATCTCCTCCAGGCCCATGCCGGAGTCACGAGCCTCGGCGATCGCCTGGCGGCGCATCTTCGCCGCCTCCTCCAGGCGCTCCTGCTCCTCGGTCATGAGACGGCCCAGAACCCGTGCGCGCTCGATGGGGTCACTCAGCTCGGAAACATCACGCAGCGTATTCAGATCCATCCGGGACCGTTCTCCTCGTGCTCGACACCGAATGGGATTTTAGCCCCCCTACAGCAAGAGAAACCGCAGCCGGGACACCGACCATGCGACACAGCGAGGAAAGTCACCCCGGCGCCGCCCGGGACGACGATGATGACTGACTGTAATGTTGTGACCACACCCGAAGGAGGCTGTCGACGATGACAGATGCGAGTGCCGAGGAGCAGAACGTCGTCGCCGAGCGGCTCAGGTTCGGGACGGGCCTCGCCGAGAGCGAGCGTCAGGGGATCATCGAGCGGTTGGCCGGGCTGGGAAAGCGGCTGCTCTCCTATCCCGGTGAGGCGGTGGAGCTGCGGCTGAGCGTCAAGGACCGCGACACGCCCCAGCAGCGGGTGACGCTCGAATGCGTGCTCCCGGGCACGGAGCCGCTGGTGGCCCACTCCTATGAGCAGGATCTGCCCGCCGCGCTCGCGGAGGTCCGCGACGAGCTGATCCGCCGGCTGGACAGGCTCAAGACCAGGCGGGACCCGCGCCGCGACCACCCGCACCGGCCCTGAGCCACGGCACCCCGGCGGTCGCCCGTACCCGCCGGGAGCGCACCGCGCCCGTGCCGGTTCCCGCCCCGCGGTGAGCCGGGCGAGGAATACCGGATGTGCCGACCACGCTGTCCCGCACGGAATGCTCGTTTTGACCGTGTGAGGAGCCGTCATGACCGCCCGAGAGATGCGCCTGGTCGTCACCGCCGCCGACTACGAAGAGGCGCTGCGTTTCTATCGCGACGTGCTCGGCCTGCCCGAGCGGGCCGCCTACTCCTCACCCGACGGCAGGGTGACGATCCTGGAGGCGGGCCGGGCCACGCTGGAGATCGCCGATCCTTCGCAGGCGGAGTTCATCGACCAGGTCGAGGTGGGGCGGCGGGTGGCCGGGCACATCCGGGTGGCGTTCGAGGTCGACGACTCCCCCGCCGTCACCGCGAAACTGGCCGGAGCCGGGGCCACGGTGGTCGCCGAGCCCGTCCGGACCCCGTGGAACTCGCTCAACTCCCGCCTTGAGGGCCCCGCCGGGCTCCAGCTCACCCTCTTCACCGAGCCGGGAGAGACCGGATCGGAGACCGCTCAGGGCTGAGGGGTGCTCGTCGGAGGTGTGGTCGACCAGCAGGTCGGCGATCATCCGCATGCCGCGGTCCCTGGCCGTCCTGACGAACTCCACGAAGTCCCCCAGGCAGCAGACGACCGCGTTCTTCCACCACAGGTCGGCTGTATGGGTGAGTCACATACGTCCGCACTACCCTCTCTTTGCGCATTTATGGGGTAATGCACCCCGGAGTTGACGTGAGGGGGAGCGCAGCGGCTCCGAAGGGCTACGGTGGACAGCGATGACGGCCAGGAGGAGATCATGCGACAGCTGAGGCGCGGCGCGCCCTTCGGCTGGTTGCTGACCCTGCTGCTGCCGCTGCTGGTCTCCGGAGGGCTGGGCGGGAGCACCGCCGCCCTCGCCCGGCACGCCGCGGTCGTCCAGGCCGTCGGCGAGCATCAGCCGCTGTCGCGCCCGCTCCTGGACGGCGTGCAGCGGCACTCCCTGGTCTCCGGATTCGCCGGCACCGGGGCCGGCCTGGGCGGCGGGGGCGGCCACCCGCTCGCGACCCCGCCCACCGATCTCCGGCACCTGTTCCTCGCCGTCGGCCCGCTCACCCGCCCGGCGGGTGACGAGGACACCCGTCCGCTCGCGGCCCTGCTCGTCAGGCCGGGGCGCGCACCACCCGCCTCCACAGCCGGCTGAAACCCCCGGAACCGCTCCGGGTCTCTTCGCCGTACGTGAAAACGCCTCCGCCGTGAGCGAAGACGTCTTTTCCCGTACCCGGAGAACGCCTTCTCCCCAGCCGAAAGGCGTTCTTGCCGTACGCGAAGCGTGCCGCCGTCCCTGAACGCTCCTTCGGCGTGACCGAGGACAACTCCCCCAGCCTGTGGAGGCTTCCATGTCGCGTGCCCCGGTGGTACGCGCGATAGCGGCGCTCGCCGTCATCGCCACCTCGTTGTACATAGCCCTGACAATGTCGCCGCGCCTCGGTCTCGACCTGCGCGGCGGCACCCAACTCGTACTGGAGACCCAGGACTCGCCGACGGTCAAGGCCGACGCCGCGGCCACCGACCGCACCCTTGAGGTGCTCCGCCGCCGGGCCGACAGCCTGGGCGTGGCGGACGCGCCGCTGGCCCGCTCCGGCGAGCGGCGCATCATCGTGGAACTGCCGGGTGTGCAGGACCCGACCAAGGCCGCCGAGGTCATCGGCAAGACCGCGCAGCTCACCTTCCACCCCGTCCTCGGCGCCCCCGACCCGGGAGCGGAGACCAAGCCGGGCAAGGGAGAGCAGATCCTGCCCGACGATCGCGGCGCCCCGCTGCACATCGGGCCGGCCGCCCTCAGCGGTGACGGCGTCGGCGGCGCCGAGGCCGGGATCGATGCCCAGCTGGGCAGTGGCTGGTTCGTCACCGTCGACTTCCGCGACCAGGGACGGGCGGCGTGGGCCAAGCTGACCGGCGAGGCGGCCTGCAACGAGCCGGGCGACCCCAGGCGCAGGATCGCCATCGTGCTCGACTCCAAGGTGATCGTCTCCCCCCAGGTGAACGAGGACGTGGGCTGCAAGGTCGGCCTGCCGGGTAACACCACCCAGATCACCGGCACCTTCACCGCCGAGGAGGCCTCGGACCTGGCCCTGCTGATCAAGGGCGGCTCGCTGCCGGTGCCCGTCGAGATCGTCGAGCAGCGGACCGTCGGCCCGACGCTCGGCGCCGCCGCGATCAAGGCCAGCGCCTGGGCCGCGGTCATCGGCATCGCGCTCACCGCGCTGTTCATCATCGTGATCTACCGGCTGGTGGGCTTCCTCGCCGCCATCGCCCTGGCCTGCTACGCCCTCATCTCGTACGCGGCGCTGGTGGGGCTCGGCGCCACGCTCACCCTGCCGGGACTGGCCGGCTTCGTGCTGGCGATCGGCATGGCCGTCGACGCCAACGTGCTGGTCTTCGAACGGGCACGTGAGGAGTACGCCGAGACGCCCAACCTCGGAGGCTCGCTGGAGAAGGGGTTCCGCAACGCGTGGAGCGCGGTGGCCGACTCCAACATCACCACCCTGCTCGCCGCCGGGCTGCTGTTCTTCCTGGCCTCCGGCCCGGTACGCGGCTTCGGCGTCACGCTGAGCATCGGTGTGATCGCCTCGCTGATCACCGCGATGGTCATCACCCGCGTCCTGGCCCAGTGGGCGGTGAGGTTCAAGGTGGTGTCCGCACGGCCGAAGATCACCGGCCTGTCCAACATCGGGCGGGTCCGCGCCTGGCTGAACACCCGCAAGCCGGATCTGATGAGCCGCCGTGCCTGGTATTTCGCGATCACCGGCCTGCTGGTGGCCGCGTCCGTGGCCGGGGTGGTGGTGCGGGGGCTCAACTTCGGCGTGGAGTTCACCGGGGGCAGGCTCGTGGAGTACTCCACGACCACCCCGATGAGCGCCGACGCCGCCCGCGAGCTGGTCAGCAAGGCCGGGTTCCCCAACGCGGTGGTGCAGGCCTCCGGTGAGGACATCTCCGTACGGACGGGTCAGATCACTCCCGCCGAGGTGGTGAAGATCGAGAAGGCGCTGGAGAGCGAGGGTGGCCAGGTCACCAAGGAGCGCGACGAGCTCATCGGGCCGAGCCTCGGGGACGAGCTGCGCCGCAACGCGCTGATCGCGCTGGGCGTCGCGCTCGCCGCACAGCTCGCCTACCTCGCCTTCCGGTTCCGCTGGACGTTCGGCCTGGCCACGGTGGTGGCCCTGGTCGTCGACGCGGCGGTCGTGATCGGCGCGTTCGCCTGGCTGGGCAAGCCGGTGGACGGGGTGTTCCTGGCCTCGATGCTCACCGTGATCGGCTACTCGGTCAACGACAAGGTGGTGGTCTTCGACCGGGTCCGCGAGCTGTGGGGCGCGCGGCCGAAGAGCTCGTTCGCCGAGGTGGTCAACACCTCGATCCTGCAGACCGTACCCCGTACCGTCAACACCGGTCTGGGCGCGCTGTTCATCCTGGCCGCGCTGGCGGTGCTCGGTGGCGACTCGCTGACCGACTTCGCGGTGGCGCTGCTGATCGGGATCATCGTCGGCACGCTCTCCTCCGCGCTGGTCGCGGGGCCGGCGGCGATCGAGCTGGAGAAGCGCAAGCCCGGCGCGCCGCCGCGGCCCAAGCGGAAGGGCCCGGCTCCCGCCCGCCAGGGTTCGGGCGCCGTGCTCTGAGTGGCGGGGAACACCGGGCCGGAACTCGTTCCGGCCCGGTGTCCGGCGGGCGGCTCCCCACAGGATCTGGGAGGAGCCGCCCAACCTCCATGACTTTCCCACTAACCCTACAGACGATAGGTGAATTTATACACAAAACTATTTCGATGGGGCATTAAAGCCGCTTTTTTCTGAGAGGCCGAGGCGTCCGGCGGGGCACAACACTGGTGCGAGATCTTCGGCCGTTAAAGCAGAGCGGTCACGAACACGGGGAGCAAGCATGAGCCATGCGGTGAAGATGAACCCTCAGGTACAGAAGAGCATTGACATGTGCCTGGAGAGCCACAGCCGTTGCGAGCAGACCATGACCTACTGCCTCATGCAGGGGGGTCGGTACGCCGACATGGCACTGATAGGCCCGCTCATGGACTGCGCCGACATGACCCGCCTCTGCGCGGACATGATGATGCGCCAGTCGCCGATGGCGAAGGAGATGGCCACGATGTGCGCGAAGGCCGCGAACAAGTGCGCCGACGCGTGCATGTCCATGGAGAACGACCCGATGATGAAGGAGTGCGCCGACGCCTGCCGGGCCTGGGCCGAGGCGTGCCGGACGATGGCGAACGCGCGGTCCTGAGCCGTCGACCGGCTCTCGACACCACTCACGGATCCTCCAGCCATAGGGCGCGGAAAAAAGGGGCGCCGCCGATCGAATCGGCGGCGCCCCTGCCCGTGCGGTACCCGGACAGAGGTAATCCTCCGGGTTCGGCCGAGAAGGGCACCCTGAATGCCGCTAGTGTGCTTGCCGTCTGATTTCCCTGCTGCCTAAGGCGGATGCGATCGTGGCGGACGACTACGCGACAACTTTCAAGATCGTCGATGTTGACGGTGACGGCCTCATCTCGGTCCCCGAGCTGACCAGGCTAATGGAGGTGCTCGGCCAGCCGATCACCCCCGAGGCGGCCGCGGCCGCCGTCGTCAGGATCGACCAGGACGGTGACGGCCTCATCTCCCTGGATGAGTTCGCCGGCTATCTCGCCCAGGCCAGGGGCTGACCGACCTGATCCGATCGGGGTGCCCGCCCAGGACCCGAACCGGGCACCCCGATCAGGTCCGATTCCTCCATCGCGGACACCCGACCAACGCCAGGTCCCACCGGCCTCTCGACCTCGGTTTCACCGCCGGCACGCCCGCCGCCTCCGCGCCCCTGCGACGGCAGGTCTTACCGACCGACCGGCCCCACCGACCCCAGTCTTGTCAACCCCGGCCCCGCCGACCTCGGTTTCGCCGCCGGTACGCCCCGTCGCCTCCCGTACCCCTTGGCCAGGCACGGGACCGCTCAGCCCCGATCAGTCCCTCCCGTCGAAGACATCACATGTTGCATTTGAGACAAGAACAAGCGTTTGCTAATTGTCCAAAGTGTCAATTAGGTGAGAATCTGAGGCGCACTCCGACAGGAGGGTCCATGGCGACAAAGGAACACACCCGGATCGCTGTCCCCGGCTTGAACGGCCGAAGAACGAGATCTCACGACCTGCCCGACCAGCGGCTGTGGCGTTCGGCTCCGGCCAACGTCGCCAGGCTCCTGAGGCCGGGCCTGGCCCAGGTCGCGCACCAGGTGATCGACGAGATCACGGCGCGGATCCCCGAGTACGCCCGGCCCGCCGACACGAACTACATCAAGGTCATCAGGCTGGCCGTGGACGAGGCCCTGCGCCAGTTCGTCGACCGGATCGAGAACCCCAACGCGCCGTGGGAGCCCGACGTCTTCCGGACGATCGGGCGCGGCGAGGCCAACGAGGGCCGCAACCTCGACCCCCTGCAGACCGCGATGCGGCTGGGCGCCCGGGTCGCCTGGCGGCGGCTCACCGAGCAGTCCGAGCAACTCGGCCTCACCCCGCAGCACCTCTACGACCTGGGGGAGGCCATCTTCGTCTATCTCGACCAGCTGGCCGACGCCGCGGCCGAAGGGTTCGAGGAGGCCAGGGCCCGCGCGGCCGGGGAGATCGAGCGCCGCCGCCACCGGCTGATGGACCTGCTGCTCAGCCAGCCGGCCGCGTCCCCCGACGCGATCGCCGACCTGGCCAAGACCGCCGGATGGCGGCTGCCCAAGACCGTGGCCGGGGTCGCGCTGGAGGAGCATCCCGGTGGTTACCGTCCCCCCTCGCTGCCGCCGGACGTGCTGGCCGGTCTCGACCGGCCGGGGCCCTGCCTGATCGTGCCCGACCCCGACGGCCCAGGGCAGGCCCAGACCCTGGAGAGAAGCCTGCGCGGCTGGAAGGCGGCCGTGGGTCCCGCAGTCCCGCTGGCCGTCGCCGCGACCTCACTGCGCTGGGCCCGCGAGGCGCTCGACCTGCACAGGCGCGGCGTGCTCACCGAGCAGCGCGGCCTGCTCCGCTGCTCCGACCACATGGCCACGCTGATCGTGTTCAAGGACGAGGAGCTGGTCACCGCGCTCACCAAGGTGCGGCTGGCGCCCCTGGCCCACCTGCGGCCCAGCCAGCAGGACCGGCTGGCGGAGACGCTGCTGGCGTGGTTGCGGCACGGCCGGGGTGCCGGGGAGGTCGCCGCCAGGCTCCACGTGCACCCGCAGACCGTGCGCTATCGCCTGCGGCAGTTGGAGGAGCTGTACGGCGACCAGCTCAGCGACCCGGACGTCCGGTTCGAGCTGGAGATCGTCCTGCGGGCCCGCCAGTCCGCCGCCGCCGGAACGGCCTGATCACCGCGGACGCCCCGGGAAGCCGGAAACGGCCTGATCACCGCAGACCGGAAACGACCGACCGCGGTGGCCGAACCAGCAGATCCCCGGCAGCCGGGCCGTCCATGAGCTCCAGGTGACCGGCGTCGCCATGGCCGGTCCTCAGTGGGCGTTCGAACTCAGAGAGTTCGGCGCGGGGTGATGGGAGGAGAGGTCAGGAGCCGCGCGGGGCTACCAGTCCGGATTCGTAGGCGAGGATCACGAGCTGAGCGCGGTCACGGGCGTGCAGCTTGGCCATGGCTCGGTTGATGTGGGTTTTCGCGGTCTGCGGGCTGATCACCATGCGCTCGGCGATCTGGTCGTTGGACAGGCCCCGCGCGACCAGGACAACGGCCTCGCGTTCACGGTTGGTCAGTTCTTTCAGCCCCGTGCCGGTGCCGGTGTCGAGCGGCTGGGTGACGTACCTGTCGATGAGCCTGCGGGTGATCGACGGGGCGAGCAGCGCGTCGCCACGCGCGGCGACGCGTACGGCGTGCAGGAAGTCCTCCGGCTGGATGTCCTTGACGAGGAATCCGGCTGCGCCGGCGCGCAGCGCGTTGAAGACGTATTCGTCAAAGCCGTAGTTGGTCAGGATGACGACGTGCACCCCGGCCAGGGCCGGGTCCGCAGCGATGCGCCGGGTCGCCTCGATGCCGTCGACGACCGGCATCTGGATGTCGATGAGAGCGATGTCGGGCAGATGTTCCCTGGCCAGGGCCAGGCCCTCCATCCCGTCGCCGGCCTCGGCCACCACCTCGATGTCGTCTTCGAGGTCGAGGAGCGCGCGGAATCCGCTGCGCAGGAGCGGCTGGTCGTCGACCAGCAGGACACGGATCATGACGTTCGGTCCACGGGAAGTTCGGCCTGGACGGTGAAGCCTCCCTCGCTGCGCGGCTCCGCGCGCAGCCGGCCGCCGAGGGCGGTGACTCGTTCGCGCATCCCGAGCAGCCCGACGCCGGGCACCGGGGCGGTGTCCGGTGTGGCCTTGCCGTCGTCATCGATGCGTATCGCGAGGGCGTCCGGACGGCAGTCGATCCGGACCGACGCGGTAGCGGCGGCGGCATGGCGGGCGATGTTGGTGAGCGACTCCTGAACGATCCGGTAGACGGTCCGGCTCACCGCGTCCGGCACGTCGTGTCGTTGCCCTTCGATCGTCAGCGTCGCGTCCAGGCCGATGGTACGGGCCCGTTCCACCAGTTCCGGGACGTGGTCGAGCCCACGCGGCGGGGTCGTGTCGTCCTCGCGCAACGCCTGCAGGGTCGCGCGCAGCTCCCGGGTCGCCTCACGTCCGGCCTGCTGGATCGCCAGCAGGGCCTCCGGCACCTGTTCACCACGCCTGCGGGCCACGTGGACGGCGACCTCGGCCTGCACCTTGATGATCGAGATCTGGTGGGTGAGCGAATCGTGCAGTTCCCGCGCGATGTGCAGCCGCTCCTCATCGGCGCGGCGCCGCGCGGTCTCCTCCCGGGTGCGCTCGGCTTCCTCCGCCCGCCGCTCGGCCTGCCGCAGCGCCTCACCCGCGGCGCCCGCGGCGATCAGCCAGGCTATCTCCAGGGCGCCGCGGGCCTGCGCGAGCGCCTCGCCCGTGTCGTGCAGACCCGAGGCCAGGGCCGCGAAGGGGAGAGCGGCCAGCATGAGCACGCTCACCGCCACCGTGATGGTGCGGTGTCCCGCCCGTACGGCCGCGTACACCGCGCACAGGTACGCAACGGCAGGCACGTCGAAACCGGCCGCCTGGTAACCCACCGCGCACAGCCCGGTGACGGTCAGGACGGGAACCGGAGCCCGGCGGCGCGCGGCCAGCACCAGGCCGCCGGCCGCCAGCAGCGCGTAGCCGAACAGGTCGAGGTTCGTGGCGGGGTTCTGCCCGGACAGCCCGGTGACCAGCAGCGTCGCCGCCACGCAGACGGCGATCGCCCAATCTTTGACACCGGCCCGTCCCGTACCCATGCGCGCACCTTAGCCGGATGTCCGCGCGGGCGACTCCTGCGCGCGGATGATCGGCCGGCTACCGCACACGCGGTACCTTCGCGGCTCCTGCGGCGTCCGCGGTAGCCGGCTGCGGCAGCGGCGGCAGCGCGAATCGCCTGCGTCCGCTGGACGACCGGCGGTGGGTCCGGCGGGCATGATCAGGCGACGTCCACTCGCGGCGGAAGAAGGAGCACCTCATGTCAGTCCGATTTGTGCTTGCGGTGGCCGGAGCCACCCTGATCGAAGGTTTCGAGCTTGCCGCACCGGCGGCCACACACGTCTTGGTCCAGCCGGACCCCGCCAGTGCCTACACCTTGACCACCGGGCGTCTCTGGTCCTTGGTGGCCGCGCTGCTGGGGCTGGCCAGCGTGGTCATCGGCGGGCTGGCGCTGGCCCGCTCCGCCGGTCGTATCGGCACCGGCAACGGGCGAAGGGGGGCCATCGTGGCCCTGGTGGCGGGGCTGGCCGGCGCGGTCGTCGGCGGGCTGGTGGTGGCCGCCGCCGACGGTGGTCCCGGCACCGGCTACGGAATAGTCGGGGGCTTCGTGGCCCTGGTGGTCGGGCTGATCGCCATGGTCCTCGGCGGGCTGGCGCTGGCCCGCTCCCGCCGCACCGGCGCCCCTACCGGCCCCGGAACAGCCTGAGCCGGTCCTCGCCGACGCGCTCCCTGAGCGCGTGGTCCTCGACGCCGAGGTCCTCGGTGGGCGCCAGGGCGAGCACGCCTACCTTGCCGACGTGCTCGTTGAGCTGCACGGCGCGGGCGGCGTCGCCGGTCTCGGCGAGCGGGTAGACGGCCGACAGGGTGGGATGCAGCAGGCCCAGCGAGAGCAGCCGGTTGACCTCGTGGCACTCCTGGTAGTTCGCCCCGTGGGAGCCGACGATCCGCTTGAGCTTCATCCACAGGTGCCGGTTGTCGTAAGCGTGGTCGTAGCCGCTGGACGACCCGCACGTGACGACCGAGCCACCGCGCCGCGCGACGTAGACGGAGGCGCCGAAGGTGTCCTGACCGGTGTGCTCGAAGACGATGTGCGGGTCCTCGCCGACCTGGCGGCGGACCTCGGCGCCGAACCTCCGCCAGGCCTTCTCATCGTCGAGATGCTCGAACTGCGAGCGGTCCACCACGTGTTCGCAGCCCATCCTGCGGAGCAGCTCCGCCTTCTCCGCGGAGCTGACGACGCCCACCGGGATGCCGCCGCCGTTCCTCACCAGCTGCACGCCGTACGCGCCGAGCCCGCCGGTCGCCCCCCAGATGAGCACGACGTCGCCCTGCTTCATCCGGGAGCCGCGCTCGCTGACCAGCATGCGGTAGGCGGTGGACGCGCACAGCATGTTGCAGGCGGCCTCCTCCCAGGTCAGGTGCCTGGGCTTGGCCAGCAGCTGGGTGGACTTGACCACCGCGAACTCGGCCAGCCCGCCGTAGTTGGTCTCGAACCCCCAGGCGCGCAGGTCGGAGCCGAGCATGGAGTCGGAGTGGCTGATCGGGTCCTGCTCGTCGACGTAGGCGGGCGAGACGACGACCCGGTCACCGATCTTCCAGTGCCGTACCGCGGCGCCCATCCGGACGATCACCCCGGAGGCGTCCGAGCCGAGCACGTGGAAGTCCTTGTCGTGCCGGGGGTCCTCGCGCCCGAACCGCTCCAGGAAGGCGAAGGTGGGGATCGGCTCGAACATGGCCGTCCACACGGTGTTGAAGTTGATCGCGCTCGCCATGACGGCGACCAGCACCTCGTTGGGGCCGAGCTCCGGCATGGGCACCTCGCCCACGTGGACGGATCTGGTGATGTCCTTGTCGACGCCGTTCACGCCGTGCCTGCTCCGGCCGAACATGCCCACCTCACCCTTGCGGGTGTGCGCGGCCCTGAAGGTCGTGGGAATGTCGAGCCGCGCGAGCTCTTCGGGATCGGCACCGTCGACGACGGCCTGTGCGAGGGTCATTCCTGGCCTCCAAGGTGAGCGGCGATGACTTCGACGTGCGGCGGATCGAGCAGGTTGAGGTGGTGCGAACCGGGGATCGTGACGATCTCCAGCGCCGGGCTGAACGGGCCGAACCCCCGCGAGGGGTCGTCGGCATGGGCGTAGCGGACGTCCTCCACGGCCCACGGGGTCGGTTCCGTCGAGCGGTAGAGCAGCACCCGCCCCGGGTAGCTCCCCGCCCGGTACGCCTCCAGCGCCCGGGTGTCCTCGTGCGAGGTGATCTGGTGCCGCAGGATGGCCTTCCCAAGCAGGTCCAGCACCCCCGATTCGGCGACGCGCGCCTCCACCAGCGCGAGCTGCCCGGCCTCGTCCAGGGCCACCAGCTCCTCCCCGGCGAGGCGGACCCGCACCCCGTAGGTCTTGTCGAGATAGGCGGCGAAGTCCGTGTACCGCCGCGCGACGATCTCCGCCCGCTCCGCCGCCTCGACCTCGTCGGGCAGACCCGAGTCGATCATCGCGACCAGTTCCACGTTCTCCGCCCCGAGCCGCCGCGCGATCTCGAACGCCAGGATTCCCCCGAACGACCAACCCCCCAGCCGGTAGGGGCCGGAGGGGCACACCTTCCTGATCTCCTCCACGTACCGGGCGGCCCGCTCCTCGACCCCGGCCTCGGGACCGAACACGCCCATGTCCGCCGGCCGCTCCAGCCCGAACACCACCTGTTCGGCGCCGAGCAGCCCCGCCAGCAGCGAGTACACCCCCGTGGTCCCACCCGCCGGATGCCCCAGGAAGAGCGGCACCCGCTTCCCCACCTCGGTAGGGCGGGCCGCCAGGTAGGCGTGGGCGGCGGGGGTGAGCGGGCGGACGAGGCCACGGGCGGCCTCCTCCTCGTCGATCCCCCGTATTAGGTCGGCCACCTGGGCACCGGTCCGCAGGCCGGCCTGTTCCCCCTCGCCCTCGGCGAGCGCACGGCCCGTCTCCCGGCCGAGGACGTCGAGCAGGACCGGCAGGACGTCCTCGGGAATCTCCTCGGTCACCCCCGGCTCGCGCCCGAGTATCCGGGTGAGCGCGGCGACGACCTGCCGCTCCGCCGCGTCCCTCGGCTCCACCTGGCGGGCCGGGGCCGCCGTGCCGCGCAGGCCGAGCTCCGCGGCGACGGCCATGGCCACGTCCCCGAAGGTCGCCCCCTGCAGCATCGGCGCGGCGGGCACCACCACCCCGAAGTCGTGCTCGATCGTGCCGCGCAGCCGGGTGGCCGCCAGCGAGTCGAGGCCCGCCTCGGTGAGCACCGTGTCCTCCTGGAGCCAGGCGACGTCGAACCCCAGCACCGCCGCCGTCCGCTCCCTGATCTTGCCGACCACGATCTCGACGGCCCTGCCCGGCTCCATGCCGGCCAGGGCCTCGGCACCCGCCCAGCCTCCGGAGCTCGCCCCCGCGCCCGCCAGGTCGGCGAAGTACGGCATGCGCGCGATGCCGGGGAACAGCTCGACGGCGGTCGCCACGTCCAGCCGCAGCACGCCCGCCGCGTCCGCCTCGGCGGCGAGAAGCGCCTCCAGCGCCTCGACTCCCTCGCCGGGCGTGATGGGCGAGACGGCGGGCGGCGCCGCCTGGCTCGCCCCGCCGACCTCGGCCCAGGTGCCCCAGTTGATCGTCGTTCCCGGCAGTCCCTCGGACCTGCGCAGGTCGCAGAGCGCGTCCAGCCAGGCGTTCGCCGCCGCGTAGGCGGCCTGTCCGGGCGAGCCGAGCAGCGCGGCCGCCGAGGAGAACGCCACCCACCAGTCCAGGCTCGCGTGCCTGGTCGCCTGGTGCAGTGCCAGGCCACCGTGGACCTTGGCCGACCAGACCCGGTGCAGGTCCGGCGAGCCCACGTCGACGACGAGGCGGTCGTCCAGCACGCCCGCCGCGTGCACCACGCCACGGAGCCACACCCCTCCGTCGATCACGGCCCTGACCAGCCGTACGGCGACCCCTGGCGCGGCCAGGTCGCCGGTCACCACCTGGACGTCGACGCCCAGCTCGCGCAGCCGCTCGATCTCGGCGGCCCCCTCGGCGGACGGCCCCGACCGCCCGCCGAGCACGATCCGCCCCGCGCCCCGCTCGGCCAGCCAGCGGGCCACGACCAGCCCCAGGCCGCCGTACCCTCCGGTGATCAGGTATCCCCCGCCGCGCCGTACCACCGGCGTCGCCCCGCGCCGCCCGACCGTGCCGGACCCGTGGGCCGCGCCGGCGCCGGGGTCAGGGCCGCCCGCCAGGTCGGGTACGGCGGCGAGACGGGCGGTGTACCGGACGCCGAAGCGCCAGGCGACCTCGTCGTCCGGCTCGTCGGCCGCCAGCTCCGTCAGGAGCGACTCCGTGTCGTCGACGTCCACCAGGCAGGCTCGCAGCTCCGGATGCTCGAAGGCCAGGACCCGGACCAGCCCGCGCAGCGCGGCGGCTCCCGGGTCACCCGGCTCCCCGTCCAGTACGGCCTGTGCCCGGTCGGTGACGATCCTCAGCCGGGTGCCGGCACCGCCGCCGGGCCCCTCACCGGCCCGCGGCCCCACGAGTTCGCGGACGATCGCGGTCACCGCGAGGAGCAGCGCCTCGCTCCCCGCCGGGGCCAGACCCGCGGGGACGAGCAGCACGACCTCGTCACTCGCCGGTAGTCCGGCCGGGGGCGATGATACGAGGCGGGTCGCGGCGTGCGGGGCGGGTCGCTGGGCCGGCACCAGGGACGAGGCCGCGGCAGGAGACGGGGAGAGGCAGGGCATCGTGAGGGTGCGGGCGGCGTGCCCGGCGACGGCGAGCTCGGCGGCCAGGCGCTCGGCCCGCGGGTTCTCGTCTCCGGCCAGGATGAGCCAGCCACGGCCCCGAAGGGAGTCGAGTCCCCTCTCCGCAGGCCGGGCGTCGGTCCCCGCCTCGGTGGCCCAGAGGCGCCGCACCAGCTTGCCCGCCAGGGGCACCGGTAGCGCGCCGGCCGGGACGTCCCTGGCCAGCAGCCCGACCGGGGTGCCGTCCGGCTCCAGCACCTCGATCTCGACCGGCGTCCCCGCCGGTACGCGCAGCCGTCCGGCCAGCTCGGCCGGGCTCGGTACGGCGGCGACGACGGGCGAGTCCGCGACGATCCTCGCGGTGCCGTACCGGCCCCAGACCCCGGCGGCGTTCCTGGCGTCGATCTCGACCTCGCCCGAAGGGGTGAGGGTGGTGGTGACCGTGGCGGGCAGCGGCAGGAAGCCGTTCAGGGTGACGTCGGCCAGCTCGGCCTGACCGTACCCGGCGAGGGCCGCCGCCTGGGCCAGGGCCGCGACCGCGGCCAGCGGCATGACCGGCAGGCCGTGCGGCTGCCACACCGCGGGCTCCAGCCGCCAGGGGACGTCGGACAGGTCGTCCAGCCTGGTCGTCCACACGTGCCCCGCCGGGCTCTCGACGTGCACCCCGAGCAGCGGATGGGTGCCCGGCGGGAGCGCGGACGACCTGGCGGCGGAGACCCAGTGGCGTTCGTGCCGCCAGGGTGACGGTGGAACGTCGGCGAGCGTGCCGGAGGAGGACGGCAGCAGCAGCGAGGGCATCGCGACCACGGTCGCGGCGAGCTGGGCGCGGATCTCCTCGTCGTGGCCCCGGCGCAGGGAGTGGGTGATCACCGTTCCCGCGGGAAGGCTCTCGCGCAGCGCTCCGGCCAGGACCGGGTGCGGGCTGATCTCGGTGAAGAGGGTATGACCGTCCGCCGCGGCGGCCCCGATCGCGTCGAGCAGGCGGACCGGGCGGCGGACCCCCGCCGCCCAGTAGGCGGGCTCGAAGGTCGGCACCTCGCGGGGGTCGTCGAAGACCGTCGAGTAGAACGGGAGCTCCGGCTTGCCGCCCGCGATGCCCTCCAGGGCCTCGCGGAGCCTGGGCAGGAGCGGCTTGACCTGTGGCGAGTGCCCGGCACCCTCGGCGGTCAGCACCCGCGCGAGCAGGCCGCGGGCCTCGACCTGGGCGGCGAAGGCGGCCAGCCGGCCGGGGTCGCCGGTGACGACGCACTGCCTGGGCGAGGAGTACACCGCGACGTGCAGGTCACCGGGAACCTCCTCGGCGGGCACCTCAAGCACCGCCATGGCCCCGCCGCCGCCGATGGTGCCGAGCAGCGCGGCCCGGCGGCAGATCACCCGTACCGCGTCCCGCAGCCCGATCCCGCCCGCGACCACGGCGGCCGCGACCTCCCCCATGGAGTGCCCGACGACCGCCGCCGGCCGCGTCCCGTACGCCGTCCAGAGCCGGGCCAGCGCCACCTGCACCGCGAAGATCACCGGCTGCGCGAGGGCCACCCCCGGCACGTCCGCCCCCTCGGCGATGATCTCGCGCAGCCGGATGTCCGCCTCCTCGGCGAGCATCGGGTCCAGCTCGTCGACGGTCCGGGCGAATATCGGCTCTTCCGCGTAGAGGCGGGCTCCCATGCCCGCCCACTGCGATCCGTAGCCGGAGAACACCCAGACCGGCCCGCGCCCCCCGGCCTGCGCCGCTCCGGTGACGCCCGCCCCGTCCCGTACGGCCCGCAGCCCGGCGACCAGTTCCTCCCGGTTCGCGGCCACGACCGCGGCCCCTGCCCTGCCCCGCCCCGCCCGCCGGGCGAGGGTGTGCGCTACATCGCCGAGCGAGACCTGCCGACGGGTCTCCGCGGCGGGGGTGCTCCCGGCGGCGGACGCGTCCGGGGAGGCGGCATCGGGCCGGGCGGGCTCGGCGAGTTCGGCGTCGGCCCAGTTCGCGAGCGTCCCGGCATGATCCCTGACCCGCTCGGGAGACACGTCCGTGAGCAGGAAGATCTTCGCTGCCGGCCCCTCGCGCTCCGGTTCCCGCCACTGCGGAGCGGGCTCCAGGACGGCGTGGGCGTTGGTGCCGCCGAAGCCGAAGGAGGAGACACCCGCCAGGGGGTACCCGTCCGGCCAGGGGGTGGGAGCGGTGACGACCTGGAGATGTTCCCAGGGAATGTGCGGGTTGGGCCGGTGGAAGTGGACGCTGGGCGGGATCACGCCGTGGTGGAGGGCGAGGACCGTCTTGATCAGGCCGGTGATCCCGGCGGCGGCCTCCAGGTGGCCGAGGTTGCTCTTCGCGGAGCCGAGGAGCAGCGGCGCGGTACGGCCCTCGCAGAGGGCGGCGGCGACGGCGCGGGCCTCGATCGGATCGCCCAGGAAGGTGCCGGTGCCGTGCGCCTCGATGTAACCGGGACTGCCCAGACTCGAGTAGACGCCGCGCAGGAGCTCCTCCTGGGCCTCGGGGTTGGGCGCGACCAGCCCGTTCGACCGGCCGTCCTGGTTCACCGCGGTGGCGCGGAGCACCGCCATGACCCGGTCGCCGTCCCGCTGGGCGTCGGACAGCCTCTTGAGCACGACGACCCCGCAGCCTTCGGCCCTGACCATCCCGTCCGCCGAGGCGTCGAAACTCTTGCAGCGCCCGTCGGGCGCGGTGCCGCCGCCCTGGTCGAACGCCATGGTGATCACGGGTGAGAGCAGCAGGTTGACCCCGGCGGCGATGGCCAGGTCGCTCTCCCCCGACCTGAGGCTGCCTGCGGCGAGGTGCGTGGCGACCAGCGAGGACGAGCACGCGGTGTCGACCGCCAGGCTGGGCCCGCGCAGGTCCAGCAGGTAGGAGAGCCGGTTGGCGGCGATGCTGAACGCCGCGCCCGTCGCGGTCCAGGCGTCCACCCTCGCGGTGTCGGCCGCGGTCAGGTGGGCGTACTCGTTGCCGGATATGCCGACGAACGCGCCGGTGCGGCTGCCGCGCAACGACCGGGGCGCGACGCCCGCGTGCTCCAGCGCCTCCCAGGCCGTCTCCAGCAGCAGCCGCTGCTGCGGGTCCATGGTCTCGGCCTCGCCCGGGACGATCCCGAAGAACTCCGCGTCGAACCCGGCGATGTCCTCCAGGAAGCCGCCGTGCCTGGTCGTCCTGGCCAGAGCCTCGGCGGTGCGGGGAGATCCGTCGTCGAAGGGCTCCCACCGGCCCTCGGGCACCTGGCCGACGGCGTCGCCGCCCGCCATGAGCAGCCGCCAGAAGTCTCCGGGACCGCGTACCGAGCCGGGGAGGCGGCACCCGACGCCGATCACCGCGATCGGCTCGTCGGAGACGGCCGGCCCGGCCTTCTCCGGGGCGGTCCGCGCGCGGGGCGCGAGCCCCCTGGCCAGGCGGTTGATCGTGGGATACTCCCAGACCAGCGTGGGTCCCAGCTCGCGGCCGAGGAGCACCTCCAACTCCCCCGCCACCGCGACGGCGTCGCGGGAGGAGAGCCCGAACTCCTCCAGGGGACGGTCGGGGTCGACATCCGCGAGGGACAGGCGGCAGCGGGCCGCGATACGCCCCGTGAGGAAGCGGCGAATCTCGTCTTCACCGAACAGGTCCACGTGGCAGCTCCAAGAACACCCGAGGTGGTCGGCAAACTTACCCAGACATATCGGGATAAGGGAGCCATGGCAGACCACAATCCATCTCGGCGTTTTATAACGAACGTGATAACGCGCGATATCTGATGAGATTTGTGGTTAAAGCGCAAGTGACCGCGTCATTTCGTTGCGAACGCTCATAGCTGAGAGGCGATCACCCCGCCTAGGGTCGCCTGCCACGGCCACTGTCTCCAGGCCGGGCGGAGGAACGACCATGCGACCTGCTCGACGCGGACTTCTGGCGCTGGCGACCGCGCTTGTCGTCGGACTCCCCTCGACCGCGCACGCCGACCCGGCCTGGGCGTCGGCACTCGGTGACAGGAGCGGCGAGGCAGGCGCGGCGGCCCGGACCGCTCCGGAGGTGAACCCGGCGGGTGGGACCGCCCGGAAAGGGGAACCCGCGAAGAGCAACACCCTGATCACAAGACCGGCGGGCAGGACCGCCTCGGCGGTGAGGCCGGCGGTGAAACCACAGCCGAGCCCGAGCCCCTCCGCCGGCAAGGGAGGCAGGAGCCCATGGGGGCCCTGGCCTGCCGCCAGGCCGGGCGCCGCGCGCGTGGTCAAGGAGACCTGGCTCGGCCCGCGCATGCTCGACCTCCAGATCTCGTCGCCCGCGGTCAACGCGACCCTGCCGGTCCGCGTGCTGGTGCCCCAGGGCTGGTCGAAGGGCGCGCGCCGCACCTGGCCGGTCCTGTACCTACTGCACGGCGGCGCCGACGACTACACCTCGTGGACCCGGATGACCGACATCGCGGGCATGACCGAGGACATGGACGCGATCATCGTGATGCCCGAGGCGGGCCGGGCGGGTAACTACTCGAACTGGTACAACAAGGGCAAGGGAGGCGCGCCCGGCTGGGAGACCTTCCACACCTCCGAGGTGCGCCGCCTGCTGGAGACCGGCTACCGCGCGGGGAGCCGCCGCGCCGTCGCGGGGCTCTCCATGGGCGCGTACGGCGCGATGAAGTACGCCGCGCTGCACCGGGGGATGTTCCGCTTCGTGGGCGCCTACAGCGGCGTCATGTCCACCCGTCTGCCGGGCATCCCCGAACTCATCATGAACGCACAGGCCTCCGAGGGACAGGATCCGCAGGCGCTGTGGGGCGATCCGCTCAGGAACCGGGACGTCTGGAGGGCCAACGACCCCGCGGCCCACGCCGGGAACCTGCGCGGCGTGAGCATCTACATCTCCAGCGGCACGACCAGCAGGCTGGGCGAACTCGACCCACCGGGAGTCCCCTGGAGCCCGGCCCATCTCGGCGAGCCGATCTCCGCCTACACGGCCAGGGACCTGATCGCCAAGCTCCGCTTCCACGGCATCAAGCCCGTGGTGAACCTGTACCAGGACGGCACCCACAGCTGGCCCTACTGGGAGCGCGAGTTCCGCAGGTCCTTCCCGATGATCCTGTCCGCCCTGGGCCTGAAGACCGCCCAGGACGACGCCTCCGCACCCCGGGAGCAGGAGAACGTCTGGAACCTGCTCGGCGGAACGTGAGAGCCGGATGCGCGGCGGTCGCCGGTCCCGGCCCGACGATCCGCTGCCGTCGACATCACCCGGCGGCGTTCGGCGGGCCCCGGGGATCCGCTTCCCGAAGAGGCGGACACGCGCCGATGACCTGCCCCTGACGGAACGGCCGTCCTCTCGAACCCTCATCGCCGACCCGGTGGCGTGTTGACTCACCGTTGACCAGATAATAACTTTGAGTAGTTGTTTCAACACCCAGCGTGGCGGACGTTCGAGGTCGCGCGTGAACTCCGGCGTTCCGTAACGGACGTCGGACGCGGATCCCACCTCCGGTCTCACGTGCGAGGTCGTCCGGTCGCGTGCCGTCGTATCCCCGCGTATCCCCGCGAAGGGTGACCCTCGGCTCTCGCCTGACCGTCTCGGGGAAGCGCGGGAGGCGCGCTCACACAGGAAGAGGCAGCACAGTCAATGAGGAGCGCATCCAGCGGACGTGCCGGGAGCGCGTCGCACGACTCGCGCGGGGCCCGGCATCCGGTGACCGTCATGGCCGAGCAGATGACCGACGTCTTTCTCGACCTTGGTTACCGCATCGTCGAGGGACCCGAGGTCGAGGCCGAGTGGTTCGCCTTTGACGCGCTCAACATGGACGACGACCACCCCGGCCGCACCCCCGACCGGGCCTTCCACCTCGAAGACCCCGCGGAGCCCGGCGGGAGGTCGGGCCTCGTGCTGCGCACCCGCACCTCACCGGCGCAGGTGCGGGCGATGCTCGGCAGGACCCCGCCGCTCCGCCTGGTCTGCGCGGGCCGCGCCTTCCGTCCCGACGCGGCCGACACCATCCACAGCCCGGTGTTCAACCAGGTCGAGGGCCTCGCCGTCGACCTGGGGCTCACCATGGTCGACCTGAAGAAGACCCTCGACCACTTCGCCGCCGCCGTGTTCGGCAGGGGCACGGTGACCCGGCTCCGCACCCACCGGTCCGCCTACACCGACCCGTCGGCGAAGGTGTACGTGGAGTGCGCGGTCTGCCACGGCGTCCGGGAGGACGTCTCCGAGGACGCCCCCGGGGACGCCGCCGGGGACGCCTCCGCGGGCCCGTGCGGGACGTGCGGCGGTGGGGGATGGATCGAGTGGGGCTGGTGCGGCACGGTCCGCCCCCTGGTGCTGACCACCTGCGGCGTCGATCCGCACAGGTACGGCGCGTTCGCCTTCGGCGTTGGCGTCGAGCGCACCCTGATGCTCCGGCACGGCCTGAAGGACATCAGCGACATCGTCGGCGGCGACATCCGCTTCCCGCTCGGGATGGACGAGTTCGCCCCCGGCGGCAGGCCCAGGCCCACTCCCCGCCCCCGGACCACGGCCACCACACGCGCCGTGCCGGCCGCACGGGCCGTGCCCGATCTGGAGATCATCCCGTTGACCCGAGGCGGCCACGGCAGGAGAGGCCCGCAGGGGCGGGAGGCCGGCGGGGGGCTCACCCGCTCGCAGAGCCTGCGACGGCGGATCGGGCACGCGCTGGCGGGGGCGGGGTACGTCGAGACGCCGCGCTTCCCCTTCGTCTGCGACGCCGCATGGGACGCCTTCGGCCTGGCGCCCGACGACCCGCGCCGCGCCACGCTGACGCTCACGAACCCGATCAGCCCGCGCGAGCCGTCGCTGCGCACCACGCTCCTCCCCGGGCTGCTGGCCGCGCTGGGGCTCAACCTCGCCCTGGGAAATCACTACCCGGCGCTCTTCGAGCAGGGAGTGGTCTTCGCACCCCGCACGGGCGCCGACCTCACCCTCTGGCCCCTGGCGGACCACCGCCCCACCGCGAGCCGGCTCGACGCGCTGAACGCCACCGTCCCCGCCCAGCCCAGCCATCTCGCCATCGCCCTGACCGGCGAGTCGTCGTGGGCCCGCGCCGTCGACACCGCGCGGACGGCCGCGCACGTCATGGGGGCCGGCCTGATCACGCGCCCCACCGAGTACGCGCCCTGGCGCCCTGGACGCTGCCTGGAACTGCTCGTCGGCGAGGCGGTGCTCGGCCACGCCGGCGAGCTGCACACCGCCACGGTCCAGGCCCTGGGCCTGCCACCGGGGACGAGCGTCATGGAGATCGACCTCACCGCGCTGGAACATCTCACCGATCAGGGAGGCACGTGACGTCCTCCCCGCCCGGCCCGGTGGCCATTCGGCACCCGGAAAGCCAGGAGGCCGGGGACTCCACCGCTCGCCCCGCCCGCCGGCCAGGTCTGCCGGTTCGCGATGTCCCGGTGAAATCGGCCTGAGCCGCTTCACCGGGAGGTCGCGGGAGTGTGTCAGACGGCCGCGAGATAGATCTGGCCGAAGGCCTCGGAGAGCTTCTTGAGGTCGGTGGTCACGTCCACCTCGGGGTTGGCCGGGTCGTAGACGGCGGCCAGGCGACGCTGGATCGGGGTGAGCTTCTTCAGCTGGTCCCAGGCGGTCAGCCGGTTCACCGCGCCCTGGGCGTCCTGGACGCGGGTCCAGACGTTCACCTGCTGGGCGGCGCCGTCCTTGACCGGCACCGACAGCCGGGAGGCGATCTGCTCATCGGTCACCTGGCCGGCGAGACCGGTCTCCTCCGCGGCGATCTGGGTCAGGACGTCCCACGACCGGGCACGGACCTGGATCCACTGGTTGCGGTGGGCCTGCTCGGCGTCGATCTTCCAGGTGTCGTAGCCGCCGTACAGCAGGCCGGTGTCCAGGGAGAGCTGGTCGACGCGGCCCGCGATCAGCGGGGACTCGATCTTCTCGGGGGCGAGCAGCGGGTACCGCTTGCGCATCTCCGCCTTGCAGGTGTCGTTGGCGCCGCAGGCGAGCTCGGGGACCACGGTGTGCACGCCCAGCCGCTTGCCGGGCGCGGCCTGGCGGAGGGCGTCGGAGGCCGCGGTGACGAACGCGGTGATCTCCGCGTCCGTCTTGAACGTGCTGTTGTAGCCCAGCTGGGAGGTGAACCGGATGCCCGCGACCTCCGGACGCGCGGCAAGCGCGCCGATGCGCTTGACGGCGGCGGTGAAGGTCTCGGTGCCCGCCTTCCAGTCGTCGGCCAGTTCGGTGTCGATCCAGACCCGCAGCTGCTGGGCCTTCGCCGCGGTGATCGCCTGGCCGGCCGGAGTCCGCGCGGCCGCCGCGACGGCGGGATCCTGGGTGCTCGTGGAGGTCGACTTGGCGGCACCGGTCAGTTCGGATCCGTTGACGGTGCCGTCGCCGCCCTCGCCGTGCCCGTCGATCGAGCACTGCTGGCCCGCCTCGCACTCGGGCGCGCCGTCCTCTCCCGCCCCCTCGGGGAGGGGAGAGTTCTCATCGCCCTCGGCGCCGCCGCCGGGCGGCTCGGGGCAGGCGCCAGCCGAGCAGTCGATGAACTTGCCGTCGATCGGGTTGGCCTCCTTGAGGTGGGCCGCGTCGTCGCTGCCCCAGAAGAGCGCGACGCCGAGGGCCTCTTCCGGCTTGGCCAGCCAGTGACACACGACGTAGGCCGGGGCGTCGGCCCCCATCAGATCGTTGCAGCTGCGGGGATCGTCCTGCGAGTACGCGGCCCCGGGCGTCATGATCCCGACGAGCGCGAGCGCGGCGCCGACGGCGAGGGCTCGGCGCAGAGTGAGTCGCATGTCCTGAACTCCCCGGGTAAAGCTGGTCAAAACGATCGATCCACACTTTACCCAGATCGCAATGGGCTCAACAGCCCCAGTCAAGGACCCACAGGACTTTGATACCTCCCGGCTGATCCGGCGTCCCACGCGGGCAGGAGCCCGGGGCATTGCAGGTAGCCGGAATGCCGGTATCCCGCTGGCGTGAAGCGACAAACGGAGGCTGCCAGCGCAGACGACGGGCGGCGGGGACAACATCATGGTGGTGAGGGCAACCGCCCGGGGAGACGGGGAATCTCCGCCGCGGTGTCGAGTCGATGACGAGACTCCACCACCCTTCTCGAAAGCGCACCAATCGGTGCAGACCGAAACAGGATCTTCATGTCGCCGCACGTCAACGATCTGAGCAGCCGGTTCCACGGGCTCCCAGGGTCGGACGAGATCATTTGTCTCGCCCTGGCGACCAGCGACCTGCTGAAGCGGATGGAGAGCGCCAGGAACCGGATCGACCGGTCTCTGCTCCAGCAGCAACGATTCGTGTCCGACGCCTCGCACGAGCTGTTCACCCCGATCGCCGGGCTCAGGGCTCTCCTGGAAGAGGCCCGGCTGCATCCCGAGGAGACGGACCTGCGCGAGCTGCTGGCAGACACGCTGGGAAACGTCGACCGGCTTCAGAAGATCGTCAGCGACCTGCTGATGCTGGCGAAGGTCGGCACGAACCCGCCGGACGCGTTCGTCAGCACGGACCTGGGCGAGCTGGCCCGCGCCACGGTCTCGCGGCGCGAGGACGACATCCCCGTACGACTTCGGCTCGCCCCCGGTGTCAGGGCGAACGTCGTCGACGCGGAGATCGACCGGCTCCTCTCCAACCTCCTGGACAACGCGCAGCGCCATGCCAGGCGCACGGTGCTGGTCGAGGTGCGCAGGGACGGTGAGTACGGCGAGCTGACCGTCACCGACGACGGGGACGGCATCGCCGACGCCGACAGGGAACGGGTCTTCGAGCGGTTCACCCGGCTGGACACGGCCCGCTGCCGCAATCGGGGAGGCACCGGGCTCGGCCTCACGATCGCCCGTGACATCGCCGAAGCCCACCTGGGAACCATCAAGGTGGACGGCTCTCCCCTGGGCGGCGCACGGTTCGTCCTCCGCCTTCCGCTCGCCACCGCCGCACGGCTGGACGACCATGAAGAGACCGCTTCCTGACACCTGTCCGGATGACCGCGGGATCCACCAAGCCCCCGCCCCTGACCGGACGGCCGCCCGTCCAAGCTCCCCCGGACCCGCGGCCGAGTTCCCTCTCCGGCCCGCTCGCCCGATGCCTCCCGGGCGAGCCTGCCCCACCGGCCGGCGGCCGGTGGGGCAGATCCCCCGCTCACCCCGGCGAGCCGGCCGCGGCCGTCAGCTCTCGATCGGCACCATCACCAGAAGCGACGTCCCCTCCCCCGCGGAACTCGTGATCGTCAGCTTTCCGCCGAGCGTCTCGACGCGGTCCCTGAGCCCGATGAGCCCCGACCCCCCGCCGTACTCGGCTCCCCCGGTCCCGTCGTCGCTGACCAAGAGCCGGACCGTCGCCCCGGTCACACCGAGGGTGACGCACACCACGGAGGCGTGCGCGTGTTTCACCACGTTGGTCAGCGCCTCCGCCGCCGTGTAGTAGAGAGCCACCTCGACGCGTTCCGGCAGGCGCGGGACGGAGCCCAGCTGGAGTTCCACCGGAACGGCGGAGCGGCGTGCGAGCGTCTTCAGCGCGGGTGCGAGACCGCCCTTCGAGAGGATCGCCGGGTGGATGCCCCTGGAGAGCTCCTGCAGATCCTCCACGATCCCGGTCAGCCCCTGGACCGCCTGAGACAGCTGCTCCCTGAGCCCGGTCATCCCCGGTGGCACCCCGGCCTCCACCGCGCGCAGTTCGAGCCCGAGCGAGACCAGCCGCTGCTGGGCACCGTCGTGCAGGTCGCGCTCGATGCGCCGGCGGGTCTCGTCGGACGCGGCGACGAGGCGCGCACGGGAGGCGGCGAGATCGGCACGGGCCTGCGCGTTCGAGATGGCGGTCGCGATCAGCTCGGTGAAGTCCCGCATCCGCCCCTCGGCGCCTTCGAGCCTTGGCTCCCAGCGGTTGTAGAAGGCGAGCACCACACCCCACAGCGAGCCGTCGACGATCACGGGAGAGCCGAGCGCGGAGGTGACGCCCATGTCACGGGCCCACTTCACGATCGTTCCCGAGGCCTCCTCATAGTTCGCTATCCGGGCCGGCCTTCCCGTCCTCAGCACCATGCCGGAGACGAGCGTCTCGTTGATCGGCCACTGCGAGCCGAGAGGCATCACCTTCCGCGCGTCCCCCCGGAGACTCCACGAACCCGCCACCGTCGTGTGGTCGTGGTTGTAGCGGCTGATCGACACGTGGTCCGCCCTCATGAGGGAGCCCATCTCGCAGGCGACCGCGTTGAACAGCTCCGTCGAGGAGATGCCCCGCGCCACGAGCGTCGCGACACGCCGCAACGTCGCCTGCTCCTGCGCGATCCTGCGGAGCTCGTCACGGCTGGACGCCAGGACCGCCCTGACGCTCTCGCGATCGCGGGCCGCCCGCAACAGTGCTTCCAAGGAGGGCAGCATCCGGTCGCGCAGGCGTATCCGCACGTCCTCCGGCACGCCGGCGGGAACGACGAGCGTGCCGATCCGACTGCCGTTCTCCATGAGCGGCAGAGCCTCGTCGTGCTCGCCGACGGGGACCTCGTCAAGCCGGATCTCCACGTTCGGTGCCCCCAGACCCCGCGCCAGGAGGCGCGAGGCCGGCGGCAGCGCCGCGCTCAGATTCTCCGCACCCAGCAGGATGTGGGCCAGTTGCACGGAAAGGTCCGCTTCGCGGCGACGTTCGTTCGCCTGGACGCCCAGTGAGCGCACCCGCGCCGCGATCAAACTGGTCACCAGCCCGACGAGAAGGAAGATCGGAAGCGGGGTCCAGAGCCAGTTCCCCCCGGGGAAGAAGCCTCCCTGCGGAGGGAGGGTGAAGTAGTCGAAGGCGAGGGCACTGGCCAGCAGGGTCACCAGTCCCGGCCACAGGCCCCAGACGACCGAGACCAGCAGAACGCCGAGCAGGTAGATCCCGCTCAGGAAACCACCCGGTGTCAAGCGGGACAGAAAACCGGCAAAGACAACTTCCGCCGCGATGCACACGGCGCCACATACGATCCCCAGCACAAAGGATTGACGCTCTGTGTGCGCCAATGACGACAGCAGCCGCTCGCGCATAAGTACTAAGATACTCGCATGTCAACGGGATATTTCACACTTCGTCCCTGACCGTACCCCGCCTGGCGGACTTACGGCTGATTGTCCAGAGTATTGGGAATTCCTTAGCCCTAAGGTAGCCATTCTTTTAATGACAGGTCCGGCGGGAAACAGACCACGAAAGGACGATGGTCGTGTACGAGAACCGGATACGCGTAGCAGTGGCGGACGACGACGTGCTTTTCCGCGAGGGGATGTCGAGCCTGCTGGCACGATCGGGCTTCGAAGTCGTCGGCCAGGCCGGAGACGCGGCGGAGATCCTCCCTCTGGTCCGTGAGCACCGGCCGGATCTCGTCGTCCTCGACATCCGGATGCCCCCGACCCATACGAACGAGGGACTTGACGCGGCCCGGGTGATCCGTGAGGAGTTCCCGGACATGGGGATCCTCCTGCTGTCGGCGCACATCGAGGTGGAGGAGGCGATGGAGCTGCTCGCCACCGGGCACCGGGTCGGCTACCTGCTCAAGAGCCGGGTGACCGGAGTGAGCGACTTCATGGAGACGCTTGAGCACATCGCCCTGGGCGGCTCGATCGTCGATCCGAGCCTGGTGCGGGAACTCATCAAGGCCCACCGCAAGGACGATCCGCTGGAACTTCTCACCGCGCGCGAGCAGGAGGTCCTCGCCCTGATGGCCGAGGGACGCTCCAATGCCGGCATAGCGAGCAAACTCTGGATCACCGAGGGCACGGTCGAGAAGCACGTGCACAGCATCCTGTCCAGGATGCGGATACCGGGGACGGAGGACGACCACCGTCGTGTCCTCGCCGTGCTGGCCTTCCTCGACTCCCGCTGACAGGGGGCACCGCCCGGGGGACGGCCGACGTGCCGTGAAGGACCAGTGGGGCCGGTGGTACCGATGAGGCGGCTTGGCGTCGCGGGCCGATCCGGTGGGAGACCCGCGGAACACGCCCCGGGTCAGCTGGAGCCCAGCTTCCCCTCCTCGCAGGCTTCCCGGAGAATGTCGCGGATCGCCGCCCCGGAAAGGGCTGACTTCGACAGGAACGCGATGGCGGGACCGGCCACGATCATGTCCACGAAGTCCCTCTCGGCGTGGGTCGAGATCATGATGATGTGCGGGCGGCTGTCGGACCGCACCCGCGCGAGCCGCTGAGCGACGTCGAAACCGCTCTCCTCACCGAGATCGATGTCGACGAGCGCGACGTCCGGCCGGCAATCGCTGATCTGCCGAAGGGCCTCTTCGCCCGCGGAGGCCATGCCGACCACGGCGATCCCCTCCCGCTCAAGCAACGCCCGGGCGGCACAGCGGAAGTGATCGCTATCATCGACGATTAGACAACTTATGGCCACACCTCGAGGATCTCAGGGGAGCGGCGTCGGCACATTGCAGCTAGCGGGAAACCCGGGAGGTCGCTGGCATGAGTGGAGCCCCTCCGGCGGGCCACCGCGAACCCCACGCCGTCAGGCCTCAAGCAGCCTGAGCACCACCGAATCCCTGACCCGACGCTGAGCCTTCGGGTCAGGCTCCGAGCGCCTCGCACGCGCGTCCCACTCCGTCCTCGGCCCGCAGCCGCTCCCCCAACCGCGCCGCCACCGCCCGCGTTCCCGGATCCCGTACGGCATGTACCACCCGTGCGGCCAGCGCTCCCACGGTGGCCCTTCCGATCGGCAGCGGCGCGGGCCCGGCCCCCAGCGACGCCACCCGTGCTCCCCAGAACGGCTGGTCGGAGAAGAAGGGACAGATCACCCCCGGTATCCCGGCCCGCAGGCCCGCCCCCGTGGTCCCGGCGCCGCCGTGGTGCACCACCGCGGCCATTCGCGGGAAGAGCCACTCGTGATCGATGTCGCCGATGACGAGCATGTCGTCGGCGCCCTCGTACGGCATGCCCTGAAGGACCCCCCGTACCCCGGCCCTGCGCAGCGCCGCCACCACCGTCTCCGCCGTCGCGACCGGGTTGGCCGGAACCATGCTGCCGAAGCCCACGAAGACCGGTGGCGGCCCCGCGTCGAGGAACGCGACGATCTCGGAGCGGGGAGGCAGCGCGCGCTCAAGCGACCAGAAACCGGTCAGGTGCACGTAGTCCGGCCAGTCCCGCGGGCGGCCGACGATCCAGGGACTGACCCCGCACAGCACCGGCACCCGATCGGCCCGTGCCCGCCGGAACGGGCTGCCCCGCATGGGCCCGAGCTTGAGCACCCGGCCCCGCAGCCGGTTCACCATGCGGCCGAGCAGCAGCCAGCTCAACCCCTCGACCAGCGCGTAGCTGGCCCGGTTACCGGCTCCGCCGAGCGTGCGCAACGGCACCAGCGGGTTGGGGAAGGCCCGGGTGGGCTCGCTGGGCTGGAAGTGCAGCAGCGCGTACGGCATGCCGTACCGCTCGGAGAGATGGTGCCCGAAACCGCCCAGCGCGGGTGACAGGACGAGGTCGGCTCCGGCGCAGGCCGCGTCCACCTCGGCGACCAGGCGCTCGGCGAGCGGTTCCACGATCATGCGAAACCCCCTGGCGAACCCGGCGGGGCCACTCCGCAGCCACGCCTGCCCCTCCTCGGACTCCATGATCTTCAGCGGGTCCACGCTGATCGGGCTGAACTCCAGCCCCGCCTCCTCGACCAGCCCGCCGTAGCGGCTCGCCGCCACGATCATGACCTGGTGCCCCCGCCGGGCGAGCCCGGCGCCGAGCGCGACGCACGGCTGGGTGTCACCCCGCGAACCGAACGCCAGGACCGCGATTCTCACCGGAGCCTCCCAGAACCGACTGCCCGCCGGAATTCACCGGTCCGGCGGCTCATCGGAGCGTCACCAGGCTGATGGCCGCCCCCGTGACGACCAGCCCCGCGGCCACCAGCAGGCCCGTCGAGTAGCCGGCCGTGAAGCTCGCGGAACCGTTGACGATCACTCCGATGATCGCGATGCCGAACAGCCCCGACATCTCCCGGGCCACGCTGAACACCCCACCGGCCACCCCTGCCCTGGACTCGGGTACGGCCCCCAGCACCGCCGACCCCAGCGGCATGGTCAGCGCCGAGCCGATCCCGATCACGCATACCGATGGCAGCAGTTCGGCCCAGCCGTCCCCCGGGCGCAGGAACGCGACGGCGGCCATGCCCGCGGCGACGAGGACGAGCCCCAGCGCCACGGTGCGCGCGGCGCCGATCCGGCGTTCCGCGAACGGCACCAGCGGCGTGACCACGACGACCAGCAGCGCCAGCGGCACGAACGCCAGCCCGGACGCGGTGGGGCTGAAACCGAGCACGCCCTGCAGGAACAGCGCGGTGAAGAAGAAGACCCCGTTGACCCCGAGTCCCCAGAGCACCTGGGCGATCACCCCGCCGGTGAAGGTTCGCGACCGGAACAGCGCGAGGTCCACCATCGGGTCCTCGCCGAGCCTCTCGGCGACGGCGAAGAGCAGGGCGGCGGCCACCGCGAACAGCATCGCGACCAGGATCGGCGGCGAGGTCCAGCCCAGCTCGGCCCCGAAGGTCAGGGCGAAGGTACCCGCCGACAGGACGACCACCGACGACGCGACCCCTGGGACGTCCACCCGGGCGGCCCGCTCGTCGCGCGACTCCGGGATCGCGACGGTCGCGAGCGCGATGATGAGGACGCCGAGCGGGACATTGAGCAGGAAGATCCAGCTCCAGTGGAAGTGCTGGGTGAGATAGCCGCCGACGACCGGCCCCAGGGCGAGCGCGCCCGCCCCTGACGCCATCCAGACGGCGACCCCGACGGACCGCCGCCGCTCGTCGTTGCCGACCGCGACGATCGCCAGCATCGCGGGCAGGATCAGGGCCGCCCCGGAACCCTGCACCAGCCTGGCGGCGACGAGCGCGCCCACCGAGGTGGCCAGCCCCGCCGCGAGGGACGCCGCCGCGAAGACGGCCAGTCCCGCGACGAGCACCCTGCGACGGCCGTAGACGTCGGCCAGCCTGCCACCGGCGAGCATGAAGCCCGAGAAGGTGAGGACGTAGCCGGTGACGACCCATTCGAGCGCCGCCAGCGACGCGCCCAACTCCGCCTGCAGGGTGGGCAGCGCGACCGTCACGACGGTGTTGTCCAGGGTCGTCACGAATCCAGCCAGCCCGATGACCAGTAGCAACAGCCCTCGCCGCGCTGCCGGCGCCCCTGATGGCGCCCCTGATGGCGACGCGGCGGACGGAGCCGGTACGACCTGTGCGTCCGGTACGGCCCGATCGTTCACTCGTCCACCTCTGTCCACTCCCAGCCGGATCCGTCGGCCTTGGGGCGTACGACCCGCGTGGTCCTGGTGCCCACGGCGACCCAGCCTCCCGCCGGTTCCTCCGCCTCCCGCCTCGCGGGCGCCCTGCCCACGGGCTCCCCCTCACCACGCGGTACGGCAGCGGGGACCGTCGCCCTCCGCTGCACCCCCGCCGGAGGTCGCGGAACCTGGGGAACCTGGTGTACCGGAACCTGGGAGGCCGGAAGCGACGACGGGGCCGGGGCCGGGGTCTGCGGAACCGCAGGCGGGGAGGGGGCCGAGGGGGGAGCCTGCGGGGATGCCGGGATCGCCTGCCGGAGCGCCGGAGGACCCGGCTCGACCGCCCTGGCCACCGGCCGTACCAGCGGCTCCAGCTGGTCGATCAGATGGCTGCTGACCGGCGGCAGGCTCGGTACGCGGCGCGCGTCCTCCGCCCCCTCCCCGGGTTCCGGCCTCCCCATCTCCTCAGGTACGGGCGCCGGGGCCGGGTGACGGAGAGACTGTTCCATCGCGTCCCGCACGGTCAGCAGGGGCTCCGGCGGGGACGGCTTCTCCTGCTCCTCGGCCCAGTGCCAGCCGGGACCGTCCAGGTTCGGCTTGATGACCTTCCTGGTCCTCCCCCCGGCCGGCCCGGGTCCGGACCTCGGCGGTGCGGTGGACGCGGCGGCGGGCCTGGCCGCCGGCCGGGCGAAAGGGGGCGGCTCGGCGTCGAGCCCGGGCATGGGGTAGGGATTCGACCGGTTCTGCCGGAAGGAGGCATCCGGGATCCGGGACCGCCAGGGACGTGCCGTACCGGGTTCGGGAGACGGGGTGCGGGACCCGTTGCGCGGTGCCGCCGGGTCCGGGCGCGAGCCCCGGGTCTCCTCCCGCGCCGCACGGGCGTTCGACACCGGGACATGCGAGCCCGCGGGCGCCCCTTCAGCGTGGACATACGGGTCCGCGGGCGCCCCCCAGGACTCCTCTCCCGCAGCGCGAACACCCGGCACCGGAACATGCGGGTCCAGGTGCACACCCCAGGACTCCTCCCCCGCAGCGCGAACACCCGGCACCGGAACATGCGGGCCCATGGGCGAGTCCCAGGACTCCTCCCCCGCAGCGCGAACACCCGGCACCGGAACATGCGGGCCCATGGGCGAGTCCCAGGATTCCCCCTCTGCCACATGGACATCCGGCACCGGGACATGCGGGTCCAGAGGTGAGGCGGGGGGCGGGGGAAACTCCTCGGCCCACTGCCAGTCGCCGTCCCTGCCGGTCCTGATGACGCGTACCGGAACGGCGGGGGCGATCGGCGGCGGTTCGGCGGGCGGTGGCGGGGGAGGTCCGGCGGGAACCTGCGGTGAGGTTCCGGCGGCGAGCTGCGGGAGCCGCGGGAAGTGGGCGAGGCGGCGCGCGGGAGCGGCACGGTGGGCACCGGGGGCACCCGCGCGCTCCACCATCACGTACGTGGCGGGAAGCTCGTCCGTGGCGTGCTCGCGGATCTCGATC
Source organism: Streptosporangium sp. NPDC001681 (assembly GCF_040298085.1). Classification (NCBI taxonomy): domain Bacteria; kingdom Bacillati; phylum Actinomycetota; class Actinomycetes; order Streptosporangiales; family Streptosporangiaceae; genus Streptosporangium; species Streptosporangium sp. NPDC001681. The sequence goes on from NZ_JBEOZN010000020.1 coordinate 53,222, forward strand.
CGCCGGTGAAAGCCGCGCAGGAAGCTCGGCAGCCACCAGTTGGCCTCGCCCATCAGTCGCATCGTCGCGGGCACCAGCAGCGCCCTGACCAGGGTGGCGTCCACCACGATGGCCACGAACATGCCGACGCCGAGCATCTTGACGATCGTGATCCCGGCCGTGGAGAACGCCCCGATGACGACCAGCAGCAGCAGGGCCGCGCTGGTGATGACCCCTCCGGTCCGCTCCAACCCGACCGCCACGGCCACGGTGTTGTCGCCGGTTCTGAGCCACTCCGCACGGACCCTGCTGAGCAGGAACAGCTCGTAGTCCATGGAGAGCCCGAACACCACGGCCAGGATCAGCACCGTGATGGTCGCCTCGATGCTCCCCGTCGGGGTGAAGCCCAGGACGCTCGCGAGGTGGCCGTCCTGGAAGGCCCAGACGATCACGCCGAACGACGCCCCCAGCGACACGACGTTCATCAGGATCGCCTTGACCGGCAGCAGGATCGAGCCGAACGCGGCGAACAGCAGCAGGCCCGTCATGAGACAGACCACCAGTGCGGTCCACGGCAGGGTGGCCCGCAGGCTGGCCTGGAGGTCCAGCTGAGCCGCGGTGGGGCCGCCGACGACGACGTCCTGGAAGTTCGGCTCGGGCGGCAGCTCGCGGATCCTGTCGACCAGCGCGCGGGCCTCGTCCGACATCGGGTCCCTGTCGTAGCGGACCGCCAGCCGCACGGCGCCGCTGTTCTGGGAGACGCCGGTGACGTCGACGCCGGTGACGTGGTCGAGCGCCTCCAGCCGCTCGGCGAAGACCTTGACGTCCAGCGGGCCGACCGGGGTGACCGGGGTGATCCCCGAGTTTCCGACGCCGATGGGGCCGCGCTGGGTACCGACCTCGGAGGTGAGCGCGCCGGGCGCCGACACGGTCATCGGCCCGACCAGGTCGCGCTCGACGAGCACGATGACCTCGATCGGCGCGAGGGCGTTCTTGGCGAACCTCGCGTTGATCTCCTCGGCCACCTGGCGGCTCTCGAACCCCTCCGGCAGTACGCGATGGTCCACGCTGCCGAACCGCGCGTGCGCGAAGGGCGCGGCCAGCGCGACGAGGAGCAGCCCGACCCCGAGGAGGTACGCGACCGGGCGGCGCATCACGCTGGACGCGATGGCGTGCCAGGTGCCGCCCCTGCGACTGCCGAAATCGGGCATGACCTTGATCGCGTCCACCTTCGGCCCGAGCACGGCCAGCAGCGCGGGCAGTACCACGATCGCGGACACCATCGCGACCAGCACCACCGCCGCCGCGCCCAGCCCTATCGACCGCAGGAACATCTGCGGGAAGAGCAGCAGCCCGCTGAGCGAGGTCGCCACGGTCAGCCCGGAGAAGGCGACGGTGCGTCCGGCGGTGGCGATGGTCCGCACGACCGCCGCCTCGGTGGACGCCCCTCTGTGGATCTCCTCCCTGAAGGCGTTCAGCACGAAGAGCGAGTAGTCGATGGCCAGGCCGAGCCCGAGCATCGTCACGACGTTCAGCGAGAACACCGAGACGTCCGTGACCTCGGTGAGCAGCCTCAGCAGCAACAGCGCCCCGGCCACCGAGAGCAGCCCGACGACCAGTGGCAGGCCCGCCGCCACCAGGCTGCCGAAGACCATGACGAGCAGGACGAGCAGGACCGGCATCGAGATGGCCTCGGCCTGCTGCAGGTCGGCGCCGGTCTGCGCGTTGAGGTCCTTGAGCAGCGGGATCCTGCCGCCGATCTTGACCGTGTACCCGGCGGGCGCTCTGCGGAGCTCGTCCCTGATCTTCTCGTACCCGCTCTGCTTGGTCAGCTGCCCGCCGCGCAGGGTGATCAGCGCGTAGGTGGAGTGCCCGTCCTCGGAGACGAGTTCCCCGGCCTTGGTCGACCAGTAGGTGGTGGTGCTCGCGACCTGCTCGGCGGGCAGTGCGCGGAGCGCTTCCCGCACGTCCTTTTCGAACCGCTCGTCGGTGGCCTCGTACCTGGGATGCGTGTAGAGGGCCACCACGTCGGGTGAGTTGCCACCGAACCACTTCTGGCTCCACTCGGCGGCCGAGGTCGACTCGGCCCCCGGATCCTCGAAGCCGCCGTCGGACATCCTGCCGAACAGCCCCAGCCCGAAGTAGCCGGCGAGGACCGCGAACACCGTCCCCAGGACCAGCAGGGACCAGCGCCCTCGGTAGACGGCCCGCCCAAGCGACTCGAACATCAGACGCCGGCACCTTGCCCATCGGCCGAGACCCCATCGGCCGAGACCCCATCGGCCGAGACCCCATCGGCCGGAAGCCCGTCGGCGGGGAAGGCGCCGGGCGGGAACTCGCCGTCCAGGTAGGCCCGCGCACAGGCACGTCTGGCGATCTTCCCGCTGGACGTGCGCGGCACGGCCCCCGCCTCGACCAGTACGAAGTCATGCAGCCGCAGATCATGATTTTTCGTGACAGCGGCGCGGACGTTGGCCGCGATCTCGTCGATGTCCCGCCCGTCGGCCTTCCGTGACCGCTCGGCCACCACCACCAGCCGCTCGGTCTCCTCCCCCGGCACCGCGAACGCGGCCACATGGTCCCTGCGGATGGCCTCCTCGGCCTCCTGCACAGTCACCTCCACATCCTGTGGATAGTGATTGCGCCCGTCGACGATGATCAGGTCCTTGATCCGTCCGGTGATGTAGAGCTCGCCCCCGTGCATGACGCCCAGGTCACCGGTGCGCAGCCAGGTGCCCTCCTCCCCGTCGAGGACGTTGCCGAAGACCTCGGCGCTGCGCTCGGCGTCCCGCCAGTAGGCCCGCGCCACGTTGGGCCCCCGCACCCAGATCTCGCCGACCTCGCCGTCAGGTCTGGCCGTGCCGGACGTCATGCCGGACGTCGTGCCGGATACCGAGGCGATGACCACCCGCTGGCCCGTCGGCACCCCGCAGGAGACGAGGTCGCTGACCCGGCCCCGTCCCGTGTGCGGCACCGCGCGCCCCGCGGTCAGCGCGTCGCGGTCGAACAGGGTGACGCGGGCGGGCAGGTCCCGGTCCATCGCGGTGACGAACACCGTCGCCTCGGCCAGGCCGTAGCCCGGGGTGTGCGCCTCGGGCCGTAGCCCGCACCTGGCGAACGCCTCGGAGAAACGGTCGATCGTGCCGCCCCGGAGCGGCTCGGCGCCGTTGAGCATCACCGACACCCCGGACAGGTCGAGCGTGGCCTTCTCCGCCTCGGTGACCCGGCTCGCCGTGTACTCGTAGGCGAAGTTGGGGCCGCCGGTGAACACGTCCTCCTGCCCGGAGAGCATCCGCAGCCAGCGCACCGGGTGCATGACGAACGCCACCGGGTCCATGAACATCGACTGGTTGCCGCCCACGATCGGCGCGGCGATGGTGGCGATCAGCCCCATGTCGTGGAAGAGCGGCAGCCAGAGCGCGGCCGTGGACACCCTGGGGGTGGCGCGGAACGCGGTCCACAACTGCCTGGCGTTGGCCGTGAAGTTGCCATGGCCGATCTCGACCCCCGCCGGGGCACGGGTCGAGCCGGAGGTGTACTGCAGGTACGCCAGGTCGTCGGGGCCGATCGGTTCGTGATCCCACTCGTCGGCCAGCAGGTCGGAGACCGTGTCCAGGGTGATGATCCGCTTGGGCCGGGGCGCGGAGCGGCCGTCCAGGAAGGCGTGCACCCCCTCCAGGGCGGGCGTCGTGGTGAGCACGCACACCGGGTCGGCGTCGGCGTAGGCGAGGATCAGCCGGTCGGCGTGACCGGGCAGGTCCGGCGCGAAGAGCGGTACCGCGACCACCCGGGCGTACATCGCCCCGAGCATCGCGACCACGTACTCAAGCCCCTGCGGCGCCAGGATCGCCACCCGCTCGCCCGGGTGCATCACCTCTCGCAGCCGTACGGCCAGCGCCCGTGCCCGCAGGTCGGCCTTCGCCCAGGAGAGCGTGTGCCGCACCCCGTCACGCCCGGCGGAGTAGTCAAGGAAGGTGTAGGCCGGAGCGTCAGGGATCTCCCGTGCCCACCGCTCAACCTGGGCGATCAGCGTCTCGCTCATGCTCAAGGTCCCCTCGCCGAGGTACAGGGACCTAGCAACTTACGTCAGGGGTATCTCGCAATTCTTGCCAAAGCACTCCACATTCCCGGCTGCCGGTTATTACCGGCATGACAACTGATCACCAATCGATCTGACCGCTCGTGCGAACCGGGCCGGACCCCAGGTCCCCTGTCACAGATCCGTCCGACCGCTCGTACCCGGGCCCCTGGCGGGGACCCGCTCGTGCAGGCCGAAGCGGGGCTCGGGCTTCCCGGCGCCGTCGAGGATCTCCGCGACGTACTCCGCCGGGGCCGGAGCGTGCTCGCCTTCGGCAGGGGACGTACCGGCCGGTGCCGGGGCGGCGGCGATAATCGGGGCATGGTTCCAGCCCAGTGGGTGTCCTAGATGCCGGCCGAATCCTCGCAGACCCTGGAGCGCGGCCTGCGGCTGCTCCGCCTGCTCGCCGACGGGCGCCGGGGTCGTACTCCCACGGAGCTGGCGGCCGAGCTGGAGCTGAGCCGCCCGGCGGTGTACCGCCTGCTCACCACCCTGCAGGGCGAGGGCTTCGTCCGCCGGGACAGTGCCGGGCGGGTCCATCTGGGCTTCGGGGTTCTCGTCCTGGCCCGTGCCGTGCAGCCGCTGCTCCGGGAGGGCGCCCTGCCCACCCTGCGCGGGCTGGCCGAGGAGGTGGGCGCGACCGCGCACCTGACGGTGGCCGAGGGCGACGAGGGCCTGGCGGTGGCGGTGGTCGAGCCCTCCTGGACGAACATGCACGTCGCCTACCGCGAGGGGTCCCGCCACCCGCTGACCCGGGGTGCCGCCGGGCTGGCCATCCTCGCCCTGCGCGAGGGCCGCACCGGCTACCAGGTCTCCGAGGGGCAGCTCCAGGAGGGCGCCCGGGGCGTCGCCGCCCCGGTGCCCGGCGTCCCCTGGCTGGAGGCATCGGTGGGCGTGGTCGCCTTCACCCCCCTCGACCAGGACTCCGTCGGTCCCCGGGTGGCCGCCGCCGCCGCCGAACTGTCCGGCTCGCTCGCCTGACGATCCGACGGGCGTGATCCCTTTCCGCTCCGCCCCGTCCGGCCCATGTGCCTGGCGGTTCGGTGGGCGTGGTCCCCTTCCCCTCGCCCCGAGATCCATCATCCCGAGCAGTCCGCTTGGCCTGACGGTTCTGCATATTAAATACGGCAATAAACGACAAACAATGACGAGAGCGGCATAGGACCGACAAGATGGCAAAATAGAGATCTTCCCCCACTGACGCCAGAGAAAGAGCCTCCGTGTCCGACGAGACCTCCCCGCACGCCTCCGACCGGCGGCCGGCGACCCCGATCGACTCCGGCGTGGCCCACTCCGCCCGGATCTGGAACTACTGGCTCGGCGGCAAGGACAACTACGCCATCGACCGTGAGATCGGCGACCAGTTCGTCGGGATATTTCCTGAAATCGTGGATATTGCCCGCTCGTCCAGGGCGTTTCTCTCCCGCGCTGTCGAGTACATGGCCGGTGAGGGCGGGATCCGCCAGTTCCTCGACATCGGCACCGGGCTGCCCACCGTCGACAACACCCACCAGGTCGCCCAGCGGGTGGCCCCGGACGCGCGCATCGTCTACGTCGACAACGACCCCATGGTGCTGACGCACGCCCGCGCCCTGCTGACCGGCACCGCCGAGGGCGCGACCGAGTACATCGACTCCGACCTGCGCGACCCCGACAGGATCCTGAAGGCGGCCCAGGCCACCCTGGACTTCGACAGGCCCGTCGGGCTCATGCTGATGAACATCCTGGGGCACATCCCCGACATCGACGAGGGCCGCTCGATCGCGCGCCGCCTGCTGGCCGCCCTGCCCTCCGGCAGCTACCTGGCGGTCGCCGACGGCACCAACGTCATCAACGGCGAGGAGTTCGAGAAGGCCATCGCCATCTGGAACGAGGCCGGCTCGGTCCCGTACATCCTGCGCAGCCCCGAGCAGATCGCGAGCTACTTCGAGGGCTTGGAGCTGGTGGAGCCCGGCGTGGTCTCGTGCCCGCTCTGGCGTCCCGGACCGTCGATCGTCGGCGGCCTCCGCGAGGTGGACGAGTTCTGCGCCGTCGGCCGCAAGCCCTGATGCGCTGAGAGACGCTCTGTCGCCGGAGCAACCGGGGCCCGCTTCCTCAGCGGGCCCTTCTTTCATGTTCGGCCCCCCTCGGGGGCCGCGCGCCTGACGGCCGAGGTGCGGTTCTCCAGGCCCCGCACCGACCGGCGGAACGCGCGACAGCCCCGGGCTCTCCATCTCCACCGCCGTTACGCCCGGCCGTCAAGCCGTCCGGCACGCCGGGAACCGGCGGACGACGTTTGACATCCATCCCGCCCTGACAGATGGTTGTTCGTATAAAGGACACGAGTGTCCGATAAGCGGACAGAGCGGGAGAAGCGGATGCCGTACTACCGGGTCGTGGGGGAGATACCTCGCAAGCGGCACGTGCAGTTCCGGCGGCCCGACGGCGGGCTGTACGCCGAGGAGCTGATGGGTGAGGAGGGGTTCTCCAGCGACTCGTCGCTGCTCTACCACCGCCATCTCCCCACGGCGATCCTCAAGGCCGAGGCCGTCGAGCCCACCGAGGCCGGCAGGCTCGTCCCCAACCTGCCCCTCTCCCCCCGTCACCTGCGCACCCAGGACCTGCCGGTCGGAGGCGACCTGGTCACCGGGCGCGGGCTGCTCGCCGGCAACGCCGACGTCCGCATGTCGTACGCCGCGAGCGAGACGCCCAGCGAGCTCTACCGCAACTCCATGGGCGACGAATGCGTCTACATCGCGAGCGGACGGGTCAGGTTCGAGTCGACGTACGGGGTGATCGAGGCCGGGGAGGGCGACTACGTCGTCATCCCCACCGGGACCATCCACCGCTGGGTGCCGCAGGGCCGCGTCACGGCGTTCACCATCGAGGCCGCGGGGCACATCCGCCCTCCCAAGCGCTACCTGTCCACCCACGGCCAGTTCCTGGAGCACGCCCCCTACTGCGAGCGCGACCTGCGCTCCCCCGGCGAGCCCCTCATCGTCGAGGGCGAGGAGGTGCCGGTGCTGGTCCGCACCCGCGGCGGGCTGACCCGGCTGGTCTACCGCAACCACCCGTTCGACGTGGTCGGCTGGGACGGCTGCCTCTACCCGTACGCGTTCAACATCAACGACTTCGAGCCCATCGTGAAGCGCACCCACGCCCCACCGCCGGTGCACCAGACCTTCGAGGGCCCGAACTTCGTGATCTGCTCGTTCTGCCCCCGGCCGCTCGACTTCCACCCCGACGCGGTCCCGATCCCGTACAACCACCACAACGTCGACTCCGACGAGCTGATGTTCTACGCGGGCGGCGACTACACCGCGCGCAGGGGCTCGGGCATCGACGTCGGCTCGGTCTCGCTGCATCCGGCCGGGTTCACCCACGGCCCGCAGCCGGGCGCCGTCGAGGCGGTCATCGAGGCGGTCGGGCAGGGCCACACCCAGACGAGCGAGCTGGCCGTGATGGTCGACACCTTCCGTCCCCTCGACCTCGGCCCCGCCGGCCTGTCGGTGGAGGACCCCGGCTACGCGTGGACGTGGGCCCGTTGACGGGCGGGTGCCCGGCGGCGGGTTCGGCTACCACGGTCGGCCCGAGCACGGACCCCGCCTCCTCGGCCACCCCGAGTACAGGTGCGGGGCGGACACGGTCACGGGATCTCCACTGGGTATGGGCAGGGCCATGGGTACAGACATGAACACGGACCCGGGAATGGGAACGGCGGCGCTCTTCCGTGGGCTCGTCGACGACGCCGGACTGTTCCCGCCGACCGGGCTGCCGATGACCGAGGCCCTGGAGCGGCACAGGAACGACCTGGCCGACAACGATCCGGTGCTCACCCACCGGTTCCTCTGCCCGGCCGGCCGCCTGGCGGAGCTCCGCGACCACCTGACCTTCCCGATCCGGCTCGGCCTGATCATGGACACCCCCGCCCTCCCGCCACTCGACGGCCTCACCGTCGAGCTGGTCGAGGTGCGACAGGCGCCGGATGAGACGCCTCAGGCCGTGTCGGAGCGGCTGGCCGACGGGCTGCCCGCCGGGGCCAGGCTCTTCGTCGAGGTGCCCCTCGACGGCCGTGGGCCCCTGCCGCGCGACGGCTCGGGGCCCGGCCTGAAGTTCCGCTGCGGCGGACTGACCGCCGACGCCTTTCCCAGCGCCGTCGACCTGGGCGCCCTCATCGCGCACTGCGCGGAGTACGGCGTGCCGTTCAAGGCGACCGCGGGCCTGCACAACGCGGTCCGCCACTTCGACTCCGCGCTGGGCGTGGACCGGCACGGCTTCCTCAACCTGGTCCTCGCGGTCTGCGCGGCCACCGAAGGCCGCGATCCGGTGCCGGTGCTGAAGCTGACGGACGTCGGCGAGTTGGTGCGGCTCGCGCGGGCCGTGCCCCAGGAGACCGCGACGCGCGCCAGGAAGCTGCTGGTCTCGTACGGATCATGCAGCACGAGCACCCCGATCGAGGACCTGACGGCCCTGGGCCTCGTCGCCCGGCGCCCGAGCGTGACCACCCGCACAACGAAGGAGAGCAAGTGATGGCTTGGGGCCTGGAGAACCTGCCCTACGGAGTCTTCTCCCGCCACGAGGGGGAGACCCCTCGCGTCGGCGTCCGGTACGGCGATCAGATCGTCGACCTGGCCGGGGCCCTGCACGACGAGGTGTTCGCCACCGGCTCGCTCAACGCCTTCATGGCCAGGGGCCCGGTCGCCTGGCGCGACACCCGCACCCTGATCCAGAACAAGCTCCGCACCGACCTGCCGGTGGTCGAGCCGCACCTCGTCCCGCTGGAGGAGGTGACGCTGCACCTGCCGATCGAGGTGGCCGACTACGTCGACTTCTACTGCTCGCTGGAGCACGCCTCCAACCTGGGCCGGATCTTCCGCCCCGACGAGGAGCCGCTCAAGCCGAACTGGCGGCACCTGCCGGTCGGCTACCACGGCAGGGCCGGGACCGTCGTCGCCTCCGGCACCCCGATCACCCGGCCGTCCGGGCAGCGCGGCGCGGGGGTCTTCGGCCCGTCCGTCAGGCTGGACATCGAGGCGGAGCTGGGGTTCGTCGTCGGCACCCCGACGGCCCTCGGCGACCGGGCCGGACGCTTCGAGGACCACGTGTTCGGCGTGACCCTGGTGAACGACTGGAGCGCCCGCGACATCCAGGCCTGGGAGTACGTCCCGCTCGGCCCGTTCCTCGGCAAGTCCTTCGCCACCTCGATCTCACCGTGGATCACCCCGCTCGCCGCCCTGTCCGAGGCCCGCGTCGAGGGCAGGGCGCAGGATCCCGAGCCGCTCGGCTACCTGCGCCGCGAGGAGCCCTGGGGGCTCGACCTGCGGCTGGAGGTCGCGGTGAACGGCGAGGTCGTCTCCCGTCCCCCGTACCGGGACATGTACTGGACGCCGGACCAGATGCTCGCCCACATGACCGTCAACGGCGCCGCGCTGCGCACCGGCGATCTCTACGCCAGCGGCACGATCTCCGGTACCGGGCCGGGCGAGCGTGGCTCGCTGATCGAGCTGACCTGGAACGGGACCGAGCCGCTCAAGCTGCCTGACGGCTCCACCAGGTCGTTCCTGGAGGACGGGGACACCGTTACGATCACCGCGACGGCCCCGGGACCCGGCGGAACCGTGATCACTCTGGGCGAGGTGTCGGGAAAGATCGCACCCGCGAGGCAGGAGCATCGTGATCGATCCTGACAGGCGTCGAGCAGAGGACATACGGTAGGGAAAGGAACCTCCCCGACGTCCGACCCGTTGAAAAAGGCAGGAGGGCCGGAGCATGGATTACTGGGTCATCTGGCTGATTCTGGCGGTCGTGCTGGTAGTCGCCGAGATCTTCACCCTGACCACCGCTCTCGGCCTGCTCGGGGGCGCCGCCCTCATCGCCTCCGTCGCCGCCGGTCTCGGACTGCCGCTCCCGCTCCAGTTCCTGGTCTTCGTCGCCTCCCTGGGCGCGGGGGTGGTCGCGATCCGGCCCATCGCCAGGCGCCATCTCAAGGGGCTGCAGCCCCGGAGCCAGCGGTTCGGGATCCAGGCGATCGTCGGCAAATCCGCGTACGTGCTGCGCGAGGTGACCGGTCAGGACGGCCGGGTGCGGATCGGCGGCGAAGAGTGGTCCGCCCGAGCCTACGACGAGACCTTGGTGATACCCGCCGGGGCTACCGTCGACGTCATCGAGATCGAGGGCGCGACCGCTCTCGTGTATCCCCGGGAGTGACTCATGGACGCTCTGCTCATAGCCGGGCTTCTCATCGTCCTGCTGGCGGTGTTCACCGTGGTTCGCTCGGTGCGCATCGTCCCGCAGGCGCGGGCCCGCAACGTGGAGCGGCTCGGCCGCTACCACAGCACGCTCAAGCCCGGTCTCAACTTCGTGATCCCGTACATCGACCGGGTCTATCCGATGATCGACCTGCGCGAGCAGGTCGTCTCCTTCCAGCCCCAGCCGGTGATCACCGAGGACAACCTGGTCGTCGAGATCGACACGGTCCTGTACTTCCAGGTCACCGACCCCCGGGCGGCGGCGTACGAGATCGCCAACTACATCCAGGCCGTCGAGCAGCTCACGGTCACCACGCTGCGCAACGTCGTCGGCTCGCTGGACCTGGAGATGACGCTGACCTCGCGTGACACGATCAACAGCCAGCTCCGCGGCGTGCTCGACGAGGCGACCGGCAAGTGGGGCATCCGGGTCAACCGGGTGGAGATCAAGGCCATCGACCCGCCGAAGAGCATCAAGGAGGCGATGGAGAAGCAGATGCGCGCCGAGCGCGACAAGCGCGCGGCGATCCTCAACGCCGAGGGCCAGCGGCAGTCGCAGATCCTCACCGCCGAGGGTGACAAGCAGAGCGCGATCCTGCGGGCCGAGGGTGACCGGAGCGCCGCGATCCTCAAGGCCCAGGGCCAGTCCCAGGCCATCGACGAGGTCTTCCAGGCCGTACACCGCAACGACCCCGACCCCAAGCTGCTGGCGTACCAGTATCTCCAGGTGCTGCCGGAGCTGGCCAAGGGCCCGAACAACACCTTCTGGGTGATCCCCAGTGAGGTCACCTCGGCCATCCAGGGCGTCTCCAAGGCGTTCACCGAGGCGCTGCCGCAGTCGGCCGCCACCCGCGAGGCCCCCGCGATCAGCGAGGACACCGCCAGGGAGACGGCCAAGGCCGAGCAGGCCGCCGCCGAGGCGGTCGCCGAGGCCGCCGAGGCCGATCTGGGTCCCCGCCAGCTCAACGCGGCCCCGCCCCCTCTGCCCACCGACGGCCTCTCGGTTCCCCAGGAGGAGCACCACCGCACCACTCCCTGACCTGCCCGCTCCCGGCTTCGAGGCCCCTGTCACGACGATCGTCGTCGTGACAGGGGCCGTCCTCGTTGGGACGGCCGGTCCCCGGTGAGAGCTGATCCCGTCGAGGGGATCGATCTCGGTGTGAGAACCGGCTATCTGACCGATTTGCGGTCGAGTGTCCGGGTACCCCGTTAGAAAACGGGTATCGGGCGTGAAGCAATGCTGTGGGCGGGGTTAAGAAAACCGCGATGGACACCCCCGAAGGCGGCCGGGCACAGTGCGTAGGGTTCGGAGTTGAGGGGGGATCCGCGATGAAAGCACTGGTCAAGGAGAGGGCCGAACCCGGCCTGTGGCTGATCGACGTACCGGAGCCGTCGGTCGGCGCCGGAGAGGTGCTGATCAAGGTGCTGCGGACCGGGATCTGCGGGACGGATCTGCACATCCGGAGCTTCGACGCCTGGGCCCGGCAGACCCTGCGGACGCCGCTCGTCGTCGGGCACGAGTTCTGCGGCGAGGTCGTCGAGGTGGCGCCGGGCGTGGAGGACATCGCCCCCGGTGATCTGGTCAGCGGCGAGGGGCACCTGGTCTGCGGCAAGTGCCGCAACTGCATGGCCGGACGGCGGCATCTGTGCCACAGCACGATCGGGCTGGGGGTCAACCGGAACGGCGCCTTCGCCGAGTACGTGACGCTCCCCGCCTCCAACGTCTGGGTGCACCGGGTCCCGGTGGACCTCGACGTGGCGGCGATCTTCGACCCGTTCGGCAACGCGGTGCACACCGCCCTGACCTTCCCGATGGTCGGCGAGGACGTGCTGATCACCGGGGCCGGGCCGATCGGGCTGATGGCCGCCGCGGTGGCCACCCACGTGGGCGCCCGCAACGTGGTCATCACCGACGTCAGCCACGAACGGCTGGCCATCGCGAACAAGCTGGGCGTCACCCTGGCGCTGAACGTCGCCGAGAAGTCCGTCGCCGACGGCCTGCGTGAACTCGGCATGCGGGAGGGCTTCGACGTGGGTCTTGAGATGTCCGGGAACCCGCAGGCGCTCCGCGACATGATCGCCAACATGTCGCACGGCGGGAAGATCGCCATGCTCGGGCTGCCCGCCGAGGAGTTCGCCGTCGACTTCGCGACCATCGTGACCTCGATGATCACCATCAAGGGCATCTACGGCCGGGAGATGTACGAGACCTGGTACGCCATGTCCGTGCTCCTGGAGAAGGGCCTCGACCTCTCCCCCGTGATCACCGACCGCTTCTCCTACCGCGACTTCGACGCGGCCTTCGACACCGCCGCCGGCGGCAGGACCGGCAAGGTCATCCTGGACTGGACCGCCTGATGTCCGGCTCCCACCGCGACTTCGACACCGCCGACGGCGGCGGAATCGGCAAGATCACCTTGGATTGGACCGCCTGATGTTCGACAACGTCCGCGACGACTTCCGTACCACCCTGAACGAGATCGCATCCGCCGGGCTGCTCAAGCCGGAGCGGGTCATCACCACCCCGCAGCGCGCCGACATCGCCGTGGCCGGCGGCGGTGAGGTGCTGAACTTCTGCGCCAACAACTACCTGGGCCTGGCCGACCACCCCGAGGTGATCGCCGCCGCCAAGGAGGCCCTCGACCGCTGGGGCTTCGGGATGGCCTCGGTCCGCTTCATCTGCGGCACCCAGGAGGTGCACAAGGAGCTGGAGGCGCGGCTGTCGGCCTTCCTCGGCCAGGAGGACACCGTTCTCTACAGCTCGTGCTTCGACGCCAACGGCGGCGTCTTCGAGACCCTGCTCGACGACCGGGACGCGGTGATCTCCGACGCGCTCAACCACGCGAGCGTCATCGACGGCATCCGCCTGTCCAAGGCCCGGCGCCTGCGCTACGCCAACCGCGACCTGGCCGAGCTGGAGGCACGGCTCAAGGAGTCCGCCGACGCCCGGCGCAGGCTGATCGTCACCGACGGCGTCTTCTCCATGGACGGCTACGTCGCGCCGCTGAGGGAGATCTGCGACCTGGCGGAACGGTACGGGGCCATGGTGATGGTCGACGACTCGCACGCCGTCGGCTTCGTCGGCGAACACGGCGGAGGCACCCCCGAGCTGCACGGGGTGCGGGATCGGGTCGACATCCTCACCGGCACGCTCGGCAAGGCGCTCGGCGGGGCCAGCGGCGGCTACGTCGCGGCCCGCAAGGAGATCTGCGAGCTGCTCCGCCAGCGCTCGCGCCCCTACCTGTTCTCCAACTCCCTGGCCCCGGTGATCGCCGCCGCGTCGCTGCGCGTCCTCGACCTGATCAGCGGCTCGGACGAGGCCCGCCGGCGGCTGCGCGCCAACACCGAGCGGTTCCGCTCCGGGATGATCGCGGCCGGGTTCGACATCCTGCCCGGCGACCACCCCATCGTCCCGGTGATGATCGGCGACGCCGCCGAGGCCGCCGCGATGGCCGAACGCCTGCTGGAGCTGGGCGTCTACGTGATCGGCTTCTCCTACCCCGTCGTCCCGCACGGCCAGGCCCGCATCCGGGTCCAGCTCTCGGCGGCCCACTCCACCGAAGACGTGGACCGAGCCCTGGCGGCGTTCGCCACCGCCCGCGGCTGAGCACTCGACACGGCCCCGTCGCCGTGACGAGATCGCCGCGGCGGATCACCGAGACTCGGAGCGGCCCGCGATCCGCGACAGGTGCAGGGCGAAGGGACTCTCGAACGCCGAGATAGCCGAACGCCTGTACATGTCGGTGGGCGCGGTGAAGGCGCACATCTCCGGCGCGCCGACCAGGCTCGGGCTGAACAACCGGATCCAGCCGGCCGTGCTCGCCCACGACGCGCGGGACTGACCCGCGCGCCGTCCGCCCTCCGGTCAGCTCTCCGCGTTCGGAGCGAACAGGTCGACGCTGTTGCCGTCCGGGTCGTGGATCACCGCGTACCGCTGCCCCCAGAACGCGTCCCACGGCTCCTTGATCCCTTCGTACCCGAGAAGGACCAGCTGCTCGTACGCCTCGTCCACCTCGGCCGGGGTGTCGAACCGGAACGCCAGCGAGACCCCCTGCCCGTTCCCGGGCCGCCAGTCGGGGTAGAACGAGCGGATCGTCTCGACCGTGTCCCAGGCGAGGCGCAGGCCGCCGGGCAGGACCGCCTCGACGTGCGGCTGCCCGTCGGCCTCCGGCGGCACCTCCAGGCCGAGCAGCCGGTAGAAGGCCAGCGAGCGGCCCATGTCCTCGACGACCATGCCGATGACGTCCAGTTGGGCTTTCATATCGAATGTCTCCGATCGTGGGTTCGCGGTGGGATGTAGATCGCGGACCGCCCTCAGCTCGGCGAGACACGCGTGACCCCCGGTACGGCTGCTCAACCTAGCCCTGCCTCCCCGCCGCGGTCTTGTAGGAAACGGACGCGGTCGGGGGACGGAGGCTCGCGCCGGACGGTTCGGCCGGGTCGTGCCGATAGGAGCGCGACCCCGGAGGCACCGCGTACGAACGGCCTCGGCGAGAATACGGAGGTGATAGAGACACGGCGGCTCAGGACCCTGCGGGCGGTGGCCGACCACCGCACGGTCACCGCGGCCGCCGCCGCGCTGCACCTGACCCCCTCGGCGGTCTCCCAGCAGCTCGCCGCCCTGGAACACGAGGTGGGCCACCGGTTGCTCGACCGCGACGGCCGGGGCGTACGGCTGACCGCCGTCGGCCGCATCCTGCTGGGCCACACCAACGAGATCCTCGCCCAGCTTGAGCGGGCCGAGGCCGACATCGCCGCCTACACCGCCGGTACGGCGGGTGAGGTGAAGGTGGCCTCGTTCGCCACCGCGATCGGGCTCCTGGTGGCCCCGGCCGTCGGCGTACTCCACGGCAAGGCGCCCGGCATCCGGGTACGGGTCCTGGACGCCGAGGGCGACCAGAGCCTCACCATGGTCCTGGACGGCGCGGTGGACGCGGCCGTGGCCGTGGAGTATCGCGGAGCCCCCGCCGAGGACGACCGGCGCCTGTCGCGCATCCCGCTCTACTCCGAACCGTTCGACGTGGTGCTCCCCCGGGACCACGCCCTCGCGGAGCGCGAGGTGACGGTCGCGGATCTGGCCGGGGAGACCTGGATCGGCCCTTATCCGGGCAACCCCTGCCACGACGTGATCGCACTGGCCTGCGAGCACGCGGGCTTCACCCCCGAGTTCGCCCACTCCTCGGACGACTTCAGCGCGGTGGTCGCGCTGGCCGCCGCCGGGGCCGGGGTGGCGATGGTGCCCCGCCTGGCCCTGCGCGGCACCGACCTGTCCGGCGTCGAGATCCGCCGGGTAGCGGGTCCGGAACGCCGGGTCTTCACCGCCGTACGCCGGGGCGCGGAACGACACCCCCTGCTCATCCCCCTGCTGGACGCCCTCCGGCACACCGCGACGGCCCTGGACCGGACCTCGTCACCCTAGCGGGCTCTTCCCTACCGGGACCGACGGCGTCGCCGACGATGCCAGTAACGGCCCCCGACCGTCGCCATCAGGGCGACCGTGGCGGCTATCCCTATGATCACCGCATGAAGCACAAGATCCATACCTGCCGCCTGCCCGAAAAGTCCCATTTGGTGACTTCTTCGACAACCGGAGGGCCGACAGACGCGTGAGCGGGCGTTTTGCCGAGAAAGCTTTACCTGACCGGGCCCGGCCGCTGGAGCGGAAAGCCCCGACGATCTCCACTCAGGCGAGGTATCCGTTCAGGGGCGTAGAGCCCCGAGAAGCCCGCACCAGCCGGCCACACCGGGTTCCGCCCGAGTCCGTTCCCCACGAGGAGTCCTGCCTAGCCCACCCGGAGAACGACACGACCCCGACCCCGTCTTCGCTGGATTGGTATTCGGTATAACCGAAGATATATTCGGTCTATGCGAAGCGTTGCGGCGCCCATCGTTCCCATCTTCAAAACCCGAACGCAGGCGGAGATCCTGGCCGCCGTCTATCTGCGGCCTCGGCGGAACTGGACCCTTGCCTCTCTCGCCCGAGAGTTGGGCATGGCACCTTCCACCCTGCATGCCGAGGTACATCGCCTCATCGACGCACAGCTGATCACTACGGTCGAGATCGGACGCTCCCAGGTCCTGCATGCCAATCCCGACCACCCGCTGTTCCGGCCCGTGACCGAGATCCTGAACTACATGTACGGCCCTCACACGATCATCAGCGAGGAGTTCGCCGGTATCCCCGGCACCGAGCGCCTGCTCATCTTCGGCTCGTGGGCCGCCCGTCATGCTGGAAATCCAGGACCCGTCCCCCACGACATTGACATACTCGTCGTCGGTGAGGTCGATCGGGCTGCCCTCTATGCCGCCGCCGACCGCGCTCAGGAGCGCATCGGCATGCCGGTCAATCCCGTCCTCGCCTCCACCCACCGCTGGAACGCGGAGGCCGACGCCCTCATCAGGCAGATCAAGTCAGCCCCCGTGATCGATCTGACCGCCGAAATCCACACCTGATCGGAGAAACCCGCCCCATGACACGGTGGACACGCGGCGAGGCCGACGTCGAGCGGATGTTGGCCTCCGGCGAACTCCAGCGCGTCCGAGGCGAGGCCGCCGACGGCAGCGGATGGTTGGAGAAGGCAACCACCACCCTCGCCAGCGCCGAAGGGCTCAGAACAACCGACCCGAACTCCGCCTACACACTCGCCTACGACGCGGCGCGCTTCGCTTGTGCCGGTCTACTGGCACAACAAGGGTTACGAGCCACAACCTCCGGCGGCCACTATGCCGTCCAGCAAACCGTGATCCGGCAGTTCGGCCCCACGTTCGAGCCGTACAGCACCATGCGCCGCAGGCGCAACGAACTCGAATATCCGGAGTTCCCCGACGAGGTAGTGGAAACAGCGGAAGCAGACCGCGCGATAGCGGCCGCACGCGCGCTGATCGACGCCACCGGCAAGCTCCTCGACCACCTCGGCCTGTTCTGAAAGTGCCAAGATGCGAAGGCGTCAGCAGTCAAACGAAGTCGGCAACGGTGACTTCCGTGATCTGGGTGACTTCGCATCTTCGCGACGCAGATCCGCTGGCTAGTATCGCGACGTGACGGATGACGCCCTCCATGACCACGCCATTGACGCCTTCATCGCGGCGACCAATGCCGATGACCCGGCGCGGCGGGCCACGCTGCTGAGCCGTGCCCTTACCGGCGACGTCGTCTTCTGGGGGCCATTGGGCCGAGGTGTCGGGCGCAAGGCGGTCGAGGACTTCATCACCGAGGTGGTGCAGGGGCACCCGGCGGGCCCTACCCGGATGGTCCGCACGACCCGGGTGGACGCGCCGGGAGAGTGGGCGCGTTTCGGGTGGCGCTACGAGGACTCCTCCGGCCGGAGCCTGCTGACCGGGATGGACGTGGTGCACGTCACCGTCGAGGGCGACATCGACGAAATAGTGATCTTCGCCGACCCCCCGGAATGATTTCCGATTCACCCGAGTGCTGAACCCGCTCCAGCACATCGCGACGACACCGCGCCGGGCCCGTCTCCGCGAGGTTGATATTCGGTATGACCGAAGATGTATTCGGCCTACGCGAAGCGTCGTGGCGCCCATCGCTCCCACATGGCGGCGCCCGTGAGCCAGGTTCCGGCACCGGGATGAGACCCCGGCGGGGTGCTCCAACGGGGGAAGCGGAGCTGGAACGGCACATGCCGCAGGTTCTTCGTGGGGGACGACCTGCGTGCCACTACCCGCCGGAGGTGGCCAAAGCTCCCAGCGGGTGCCAGGAGCGGCGCGTCACCTCGACTGAGCGGACCTGCCGATCCAGGAGTATGCGCAGGTCACCAGAGATCACCACTTTCCGCCAACCTACGGGTTTCGGACGGGGTGCCGAGGCGCAACCGGTGACACATGAAGTTTCATGCGAACCATTGACGGCGGATGAACGCCACACCTACATTGAACCATCGGATCGCTGAGTGATCCGATGGTTCACTGCAAGCGATGAACGCCTGCACCGTGACATGTCTCTCCCCACGACCCGGAGAGTGAACCGGCATGACGGCCATGAAGAGCCCCCCCATAGCATCCATCGCCCCGGCCCCCCCTCCAAAGCGGGAGGCCCCAATCACGGACACAGCCTCAGCGGCCTTGAGATCCCGACTCACAAGCGGGGTGGTCGGCCTTGCTGTTGTGGCCTTCCTGGCCGCTCTCTGGGAGGGCTACAAGGCGCTGGGCCAGGCGACAGGCGATCGGCTGCTCGGAATACCATTCCCAGTCGCGACCGACGATCTGTCCATGCCACACGTCGGCACGATCCTAGGCGCGCTGGTGGAACCCGCCCGGCGCGGGAACCCGACCAGCCTGGGCGTGTACCTGCTCGGGGAAGCGTCTGTGACGCTGCGTGAAGCCGCCTACGGCCTGGTGGCCGGATCGCTCCTCGGGCTGGCGCTCGCCATCGTCTTCCTCCACATCCCTCCGGTCTCGCGTGGCCTCATGCCGTGGCTGATCGCCTCGCAGACCATTCCGCTGGTCGCCATCGCCCCGATGATCGTCATCTGGGGCGGCAAGGCGGGACTGCCACCGTGGGTCGCGGTCACCGGCATCGCGGCGTACCTGGCGTTCTTTCCCGTGACGATCAACGCGTTGCGAGGACTCAAGTCACCGCCGAAGGTGCAGACGGAGTTCATGCGCAGCGTGGGCGCCGGGAGGCTCCAGTTCCTGTTCTGGCTCCGCCTGCCCGCGGCGCTGCCGTACGTCTTCGCGGGGCTACGACTCGCCGCCACGGCCAGTGTCGTCGGCGCCATCGTGGGCGAGTTGTCGGCCGGCACGGGACGAGGAATCGGCCGAGCCATCCTCACCTTCGCCTACTACTACTCGAACGGCCCCGAGAAGCTGTACGCCGCCGTCCTTGTCGCGGCCGTCACGGGGATCGTGTTCGTCCAGCTCCTCAGCTGGATCGAGCGATTCGCCCTCCGTAACCGGCACACCCGATGACCGCCATCTCTCTTCCGATCCCTGGAGAGCCCACGATGCCTGAATCCGCAATCATCAGTGTCAGCGGCGTCACGAAGCAGTTCAACAGCGGGACAGACCGTTCCGTAACGGCGCTGGCGGACATTGACCTGTCCATCGCCGAAGGCGAGTTCGTGTCGCTGCTGGGTCCGAGCGGCTGCGGGAAGAGCACGCTCCTGCGGATCATGGCGGACCTCACCCAACCCACCAGCGGTTCCGTGAGTTTGAACGGCAAAGCACCCGACACCGCACGGCGAGACCGTGACTACGGGATGGTCTTCCAGCAGGCCGGCCTGTTCGACTGGCGAAACGTCCAGCGCAACGTGGAGTTACCGCTTCAGGTCGCCGGCGTGGCCAAGCAGACTCGGCGGGCCAAGGCCACGTCCATGCTCGAACTCGTCCGCCTGTCCGAGTTCGCTCACCACTTCCCGTGGCAGCTTTCCGGCGGCATGCAGCAGCGAGTGGCGATCGCCCGGGCACTGTCCGCGGATCCGAAGATCCTTTTCATGGACGAACCACTTGGCGCACTTGACGAGATGAACCGGGAACGCCTCCAGGGTGAGCTCCTCCGGATCTGGTCCGACACGGGGACGACCGTCGTCTTCGTGACGCACAGCATCTCAGAGGCCGTGTTCCTGTCGTCGCGGATCGTGGTGATGTCCCCTCGTCCTGGGCGGATCGCCGCCAGCATCGACGTCGATCTGCCCTACCCGCGTTCCGCCGCCACCCGCACGACACCCGAGTACTTCAAAAAGATCACTGAGGTCAGGTCCGCTCTGCATGGCATGTCAGTCGCCCAGGACGCGCCATGACCGCCCGTACGGGAAGCAGGCATTTGATGCCGATCACCGCTGGGCGGGCCGCGGCGACCACCAGGCGAGGACTGCCGGTCCTGGTCACCGCGGTCGTCATCCTGGGCGCCTGGCAGCTTGTGGTGCGGCTGTTCCAGGTCCCGTCGTTCATCCTGCCCGCGCCGAGTGAAATCGCCTCAGCGCTGGCATCGCAGCTCCCGACGATCCTCTCGGCCTCGGAGATCACCGTTAAGGCGGTCCTGCTCGGCCTCGTTCTCGGGTCCGTCGCCGGCATCCTCGTCGCGCTGGTGGTCAGCCGCTTCCACAAGGTGGCGGGCCCGGTTCTGGCGATGGCCGTGATCGTCAACTGCGCTCCCATCGTCGCGCTGGCACCGATCTTCAACAACTGGTTCGGCGTGACCAGTATCGTCTCCAAGGCCGGCGTCGCATCGGTCATGGTGTTCTTTCCCGTCCTGGTCAACACGGCCAGGGGTCTGCTCCAGATTTCACCGCTGCACCTGGAGCTCATGGAGTCGCTGGCGGCACAACCGCGACAGATCTCCCTGATGTTGCGACTCCCCAACGCGTTGCCCTATCTCTTCAACGCGCTCAAGCTCGGGTCCACCCTGGCCGTCATCGGCGTCATCGTGACCGAGTACTTCGGGGGTCCAAGCAATGCGCTCGGGGTGTACATCGCCTATCAGGCGGCCTTGCCGCGCTTCGCCGAAGCATGGGCAGGGATCTTCGTAGCCAGCCTGCTCGGGCTCGCGATGTTCGGCCTGATGTCGCTGCTTGAGCGTCTTTTGATGCCCTGGCACGAGTCGATTCACAGCGACGAGGCGTGATCTCCCGTCGTTCCCCCCACGATTATCTCCTTGAAGGAGTCACAATGCCCCGCTCCCTTCGGCGCCTCGCGCGCCCACGAGTCAATCGCCTCATCGCCGGCGCCTTGGTGGCCGCCGCCACGCTCTCCCTGTCCGCCTGTGGCATGTCGGAGGAGACCACGGCGTCCGGGTCCGGCGCGGAGAACACCGCGTCGTGCCAGACGCGAACCCCGGTCAGGCTCGTCCTCCAGTGGGTGGCGCAGTCGCAGTTCGCCGGCTACTACGCCGCCAAGGAGAAGGGCTACTACGCCGACGAGTGTCTCGATGTGACCATCCAGGAGGGTGGCGTCAACATCGTGCCGCAGCAGGTGTTGTCAGCGGGCAACGCGGAGTTCGCGGTCAGCCACGTCACCAAGACGATGGTCACCCGGGAGCAGGGGGCCGACCTCGTCAACATCGGCCAGGTGTTCCAGCGCGGCGCTTACCTGCAGGTCGCCTGGGCGGACTCGGGCATCAAGCAGCTCGCGGACCTCAAGGGCAAGAAGGTGGGCAGCTGGGGGTTCGGCAACGAGCTGGTGCTGTTCGCGGCGATGAGGGGCGCCGGCGTCGACCCGGCCAAGGACGTCACCGTCGTGCAGCAGCCGTTCGACATGTCGCTGCTGCTGAAGCGTGAGGTCGACGCGGCCCAGGCCAAGACCTACAACGAGTACGCCCAGCTGCTGGAGACCATCAACCCCAAGACCGGTGAGCTGTACAAGCCGGAGGACTTCTCGGCCATCAGCCTTCAGGACTCGGGATACACGAGCCTTGAGGACGGCATCTACGCGCGTGGCGACTGGCTGGCCAAGGATGCCAACAAGGACGTCGCCGTGAAGTTCCTCAAGGCGACGTACAAGGGCTGGGGCTTCTGCCGGGACGACCTGGACGGCTGTGTCGAGGTCGTCCTCAACAACGGCAGCGCGCTCGGCAAGGGCCACCAGACGTGGATGCTGAACGAGGTCAACAAGCTCGTGTGGCCTTCACCTGCCGGTATCGGGACCATCGACCAGAAGGCATGGGACCAGACCATCAAGATCGCGGTCGACGCCAAGGTGCTCAAGGCCGACCCTGGTGAGGGCGCCTTCCGCGGGGACCTCACAGAGAAGGCGGACCAGGAACTGAAGGCGGAGGGATTCGACGTCACCGGCGATGGCTACAAGCCGGGGACCGTAGAGCTCACCGCCGGGGGCAAGTAGCAGGCGATGTCCGTGCGTTACGCGGCATAAGTCCGCGTAAGGCACGGACAACAGTCGGCGAGCCTGCCACGATGATGGCCGCAACTGTCGATCACATCACCTCAATGGAGAAGACAATGGCACCAAGTGAAGCGGGACTTGTCCGTCGGACTATCTGGCTGCTTCGTGCCGTGGCCGCCCACCCAGAGGGCGTCGGGCTCAGCGAGGTCGCCAGGGAGGCCGGCATCCCCAAGGCGACGTGCTACCGCGTGCTCACCGTCCTCGAACGGGAGAGCTGGCTGACACTTGATCCGGACACTCGGCGTTATCGGGTCTCACTCGGCCTTCTCTCGATCGTCGGGGGACTGCTGGACAGCGACGGCGCTTACGGCCACATGCGCGGCGTCCTGCGGCAGCTCGCCGAGGAGACCAAGGAGACCTCCGGTTTCGACGTGCTCCTGCCGCCCAACGTCATGGTCGTCGCACAGGTTGCGGGGCCCTCGCTGATCGGGCAGACGCTCAAGCCTGTCCCGCGGACCCAGCCCGTGTGGGCGACCTCGACCGGCAAGGTGCTGCTCGCCGCCCTCGATCCGGAGGCGGTGCGGACGGAGTTCTCAGCCGAGTTCTCGGAGAAGGCGCCCGCGGAGCTGGGAGGTCTGGACGCGTTCATCGAGTCACTGGACTCGGTGCGCCGCAACGGCTTCGCCCTCGCCTACGACGAGCTCGAAGTCGGCGCGGCATCCGTGGCCGCGCCGGTACGGGTCCGGGACTCGACGCCCTACGCGGTGTGGATCGGCGGCCCCACCTATCGCATCACGCGTGACCGTATCGATTCGGTGGCGGAGTCGGTGATCAAGGCCGCTCGAGGGCTGAGTGAACTGCTGAGCGTCACAGACATCATCCTGCCGAGTGCCCTGACCGGGCGCTAGGCCACCAACTGATCGGCGCCAAGGGGCGCGACAAAGGAGTTCGCCCATGACATCTCTTACCGACACGATCGCCGCGGCCGAAAGCATTGCCGACAGTGTGCCGAAAGGCGTGTTCGTCGGCGGCGAGTGGCGTGGGTCCGGCTCCGGCGCCGTGCTTGCCGTCGACGACCCCGGCACCGGCCGGACGATCGCCGAGGTCGCCGATGCCGGGGTCGAGGATGGTCTGGCGGCTCTCTCGGCCGCTGTCGACGCACAGGCGTCCTGGGCTGCCACGCCACCTCGTGAACGAGGGGAGATCCTGCGACGGGCGTTCGAGCAGATCCTCGCCCGCAGGGACGATCTCGCGCGGCTCATGACGCTGGAGATGGGTAAGCCGCTGGCCGAATCGCAAGCCGAGGTCGCGTACGCGGCCGAGTTCTTCCGGTGGTTCTCGGAGGAGGCCGTCCGCATCGACGGCGGCTACCTGGTCGCCCCCGGCGGCGGGTCGCGCGTGGTCGTGACCCGGCAGCCGGTCGGCCCCAGCCTGCTGGTGACCCCGTGGAACTTTCCCATGGCGATGGGCACTCGCAAGATCGGGCCCGCACTCGCGGCCGGTTGCACGGTGGTGGTCAAGCCGGCACGACAGACACCGCTGTCGATGCTCGCGCTGGTGGGGATCCTCCAGGAGGCCGGCCTGCCGTCCGGGGTGGTCAACGTCTTCACCACATCGAGGTCGGGAGAGGTGACGTCGGCGCTGCTGCGCGATTCGCGACTGCGCAAGCTTTCGTTCACCGGTTCAACGGAGGTCGGCCGCACTCTGCTCGCGCAGTGCTCGGACAAGGTGCTGCGCACCTCGATGGAGCTCGGTGGGAACGCGCCGTTCATCGTCTTCGACGACGCCGACCTCGATCTGGCGGTCGAGGGTGCGGTTCAGGCCAAGATGCGCAACATCGGGGAGGCATGCACGGCCGCGAACAGGTTCTACGTCCAGCGGGGAGTCGCCCAGGACTTCAGCGAGGCGCTCGCCGAACGGCTGGGCTCGTTGACCGTGGGCCATGGGCTCGACCCGTCGACGCAGGTGGGCCCCCTGATCGACCAGGGCGCCCTCGCCGGCGTGGCCGAGCTGGTCGACGAGGCACGAGCCGCCGGAGCCGAAGTGCTGACCGGCGGTGAGGCGCTGGCCGGCGGCGGCAACTTCTACCGGCCGACCGTCCTCACCGGGGTGCCCCACGGCGTCCGGACCGTTCGCGAGGAGATCTTCGGCCCGGTCGCGCCGGTCATCGTCTTCGACGAGGAGGACGACGCGGTCGCCATGGCCAACGACACGGAGTACGGTCTCGCGGCGTACGTCTTCACGGAACGCCTCGATCGAGGGCTGCGCGTCTGCGAGCGCCTTGAGAGCGGCATGGTCGGCCTCAACCAGGGCGTGATCTCCAACCCGGCGGCTCCCTTCGGCGGGGTCAAGCAATCCGGTCTGGGGCGTGAGGGCGGCCGGGTCGGGATAGACGAGTACCTCGAGGTCAAGTACATGTCCATCAGGGCGCCGTGGTGACCGAGTTCATTCTCGCGGGCGTGCAGTTGCGCCCGCGCATCGGTGACATCGCCGGCAACATCGAGCGATCGTCGAAGTGGATCACGAAAGCAGCCGAGGCCGGTGCGCGGCTCGTCGTCCTTCCCGAGGCGTCCTCCGCCGGGTACGTCTTCGCGGACCGTGCCGAGGCCCTCCGGTACGCCGAGGACATACCCGGCGGACCGGCCTGCTCGGCCTGGGCCGCACTCGCCCAGAAGCATCAACTCTGGATCGTCGCCGGCGTCACCGAACGGGAGGGCGGCCAGCCGTACAACTCGGCCGTGCTGATAGGCCCGGACGGGCACGTCGGGACGTTCCGCAAGGCCCATCTCTGGAACGACGAGAAGGCCATCTACGGCCGCAACGAGGCGGGGTTTCCGGTTTTCGACACGCCGCTGGGGCGGATCGGGGTAGGGATCTGCTACGACGCGTGGTTCCCCGAGACCTTCCGCAGCGCGGCTCTCCAAGGCGCCGACCTGATCGTTCTTCCCTCTAATTGGGTCCCCGTGCCGGGCCAGCCGGCCGATGTGCCGGCCATGGCCAACCTCATGTGCATGACCGGCGCGCACAGCAACCAGTCCTATGTCGCGGGCGTGAGCCGGGTGGGTGTCGAGCGTGGCCAGGAGTTCGTCGGGAGATCGGTGATCGTCGGCCCTGACGGCTGGATCCTCGCGGGTCCCGCGAGCAACGACGGCGAAGAGCTGTTGCTCGCCGAGATCGACCTCATCGGGTCGCGAGAAGCCCGGCACGGCAACCCGTTCAACCAGCCGCTGGCGGACCGCCGCCCTGATCTCTACGTGACCCGCGACGCGCGGTGTGCCCAGAACGGTCGACGGGACTGATCCCGCCGCCGCGGCCACAAACGGGAGACTGCTTTCCATCTGCGAAATCCCTTGACACAATCCCCACCCGTCATCAGAATTTGAACCAATGGTTCACCAGATGAACCACTCAGGGAGGCAAAGTGAGCATCCAGGTCCGCAAGATCATCAAGCATCTCGAGGAGACCATGCTCGAGAACGGGCGCCCGGTCGAGCGCCTGCATCGGGTCGCATTCGTCGGTGCGGTGATCGCCAACCCATACCCGAGCGAGTACGTCGAGGACCTGGTGACGCTCGCTGACGAGCTGGGCGAGGAGATCGGGCAACTTGTCGGCCCGGCCTGCGTGGACCTGCTCGGTGACGAGGTGGAGGCGTTCGGCAAGGCGGCACTCGTCGGCATCGACGGTGAGGTCGAGCACGGCTCGGCCCTGATCCACAACCTCCGGTTCGGCAACGTCTTCCGCAAGGCGGCCGGCGGCACCGAACTTCTGCCCGCCGCCGAGAAGGTCGGTCTCCCAGGCAGCCCCATCGACATCCCGCTCAAGCACAAGCTCGACTCGAAGACCCGATCGCACCATCAGACGGTGACCTTCCAGGCGTCCGACGTCCCTCGCCCCCGCGAGATCCTCGTGATCTGCGCGGCCGCCAACGCCGGTCGTCCCCTGGCCCGCCTGGCCGTGTTCGGCGCCGAGACGAAGACCCAGTGACACCTACGGGACGAGAGAAGGCGATCCGATGACCGTCATCGACGCGCAGACGTGGACCGGCCAGCGCGTGCAGGAGGCCGACAAGGAGTACGTCATTCACTCCTGGTCGGTCCAGGGCGCGCTCAACCCCATTCCGGTTGCCGGAGGCTCGGGCTCCTGGTTCTGGGACTACGAAGGCCGCAAGTACCTCGACTTCCAATCGCAGCTGGTCAATCTCAACCTCGGACACCAGCACCCGAGGCTGGTCGAGGCCATTCGCAGCCAGGCCGAGCAGCTGTGCTACATCGGCCCCGGTTTCGCCGAGCGGTCCCGGGCGGAGCTGGCCGAGATGCTGGCCGGGCTGACGCCCGGTGACCTGAAGATGAGCTTCTTCACCACCGGTGGTGCGGCAGCCAACGAGAACGCCGTGCGCCTCGCCCGTCACGTGACCGGCCGCCAGAAGATCGTGGCTCGCTACCGCTCCTATCACGGGGCGACCGCGGGGGCCATCGCGCTGACCGGGGACCCGCGTCGCTGGGCGGCGGAGCCGGGCATGACCGGCGTGGTGCGGATGCTCGATCCGTACACGTACCGCTGTCCCGCGGGCCACCCCGACCCGTGCCCTGTCTGCTCAGGGGGACCGCACCTGGAGGAGATCCTCCAATACGAGAACCCCAACACCGTGGCCGCCGTGATCGTCGAGCCGGTGACCGGAACGAACGGACTTCTGTACCCGCCTGACGGATACCTCCGCTCCCTTCGGGAGGTCTGCGACCGGTACGGCATCCTGCTCATCTTCGACGAGGTCATGGCGGGATTCGGCCGGACGGGCGAATGGTTCGCCTGCGACCACTGGGCCGTCGCCCCGGACATCCTCACCACCGCGAAGGGGCTCAACTCCGGTTACGTCCCGCTGGGTGCGATGACCGTGTCAGAGAAGATCTCCGACTGGTTGCGCGACAACATGTTCTGGGGCGGTCTCACCTACGCGGGACACCCGCTCGCCTGTGCCTCCGGTGTCGCCTCTCTGCGCATCATGCAGGACGAGGGTGTCGTCGAGAACGCCCGGCTCATGGGCCGGCGGCTTGGCGAAGGGCTGGCGTCCCTGGCGGACAGGCACCCGAGCATCGGTGACATTCGTGGCCGTGGCCTCTTCTACGGAGTCGAGCTCGTCAGGGACCGGGCGACGCGCGAACCGCTCGTGCCGTTCAACGCCAAGGGCCCCGCGGCCGCACCGGTGAGTCGCCTGCTCAAGGCGGCGATGGAGCGTGGCCTGTACCTCACAGCGAACTTCAACGTGCTGCGCCTGACCCCGCCCCTGATCATCCGCGACTCGGAGATCGACCTGGCTCTCGATGTGCTGGACGAGGTGCTCACGCTGGCCGACGAGCACTACACCGGTTGATCAGACTGACCACCTAGCTGGTGTGGCCGGCCGTTCAAGAAGGAGAACGATGGGATCGACACTCATCAAAGGCGGTACCGTCGTCAACGCCGACGCCGCCGTCCGGGCCGATGTTCTGGTGCGCGACGGTCTCGTTGTCGCACTCGGGTTCGGCGACGGCTGGTCGGCCGACGAGGTCATCGACGCGACCGGGAAACTCGTCCTCCCCGGCGGGATCGATGTGCACACGCATCTGGAATACCCGATCGACGGCTTCACGACCCGAACGGCGGATGACTTCCACAACGGCACGATCGCGGCCGCACACGGCGGGACGACGACGGTCGTCGACTTCGTGAAGAAGGAGCCCGACCAGTCCCTCCTCGACTCGTATATGCGTCGCCGGGACGTGGCCGCCGAGAAGGCCGTCGTCGACTTCGGGTTGCACGCCATAGTGCCGCCACGCGACCAGCAGGAGAACGTGCTGGACGACTTGCGCCGCCTGGCCGGAGAAGGCGCGTCGAGCTGGAAGTTCTTCATGGCCTACCCCGGCACGCAGATGGTCGACGACGGCCAACTGCTCGAAGGCTTCGAACTCGCGGTCGAGTACGGCGTGCTGCCGATGGTGCATGCCGAGAACGGCCACATGGTGGCCCGAGAGACTCGCTTGCTGATCGAGAGTGGACGTACCGCGGAGAATTACCACGCCGCGGCGCACGACCACGAGTCCGAAGCCGAGGCGGTGCATCGGGCGATCGTCCTGGCGGACTCCGTTGGCAGTCCCCTCTACGTGGTGCATGTCTCCAGCGCGACGGCCGCGGCGGAGATCGGCCAGGCGCGGGGGCGGGGCTCGCTGGTGTGGGGGGAGACGTGCCCGCAGTATCTCGCGGTCGCGTACGAGGACTACGCCGAACTGGGCGAGAAAGCCGCCGCTTACCTCTGCTCGCCGCCGATCCGGGAGCGCGGCAACCAGGAGGGCTTGTGGCAGGCGCTCACCGTGGGGGCGCTGTCGACGGTGGCCACCGACCACGCGGGTTTCTGCCTGGAGCAACCCGACGATCTCCCCCCGCAGAAACTGCGCAGCCCCGGGTACTTCCCGAAGGTTCCCAACGGGGTTCCGGGAGTCGAGGACCGGCTCATGGTTCTCTGGGAGACAGGAGTCAAGACGGGCCGGATTGACATGTGCAGGTTCGTCGACCTTGTGGCGACGCGTCCGGCCAAGTTGTTCGGACTCTTCCCACACAAGGGTCTGGTAGCCGTGGGTGCGGACGCCGACCTCCTCGTGTGGGACCCCGCGGCGGACCACGTCATCACCACGGCGGGTTCGCACATGCGCACGGACTACAACCTCTACGACGGCATGCGGGTGACCGGACGACCGGTCCACGTGTTCTCCCGCGGCCATCACCTCGTCAACGACGGAGCCTTCGACGGGAAGCCCGGTCGCGGATCCTTCCTTACCCGGGGCAAGCCCCACCTCTTCTGACCCCCGACTGATCGGAGTTCTCCGGATATGAAACTTCCCCTTGGCATCCACGTTGGCGAGAGGCTGAGCCTCGAGCAGACCTACTGGCAGGCAGAGTTCGCGGATCGGAACGGATTCGAGTCGGTCTGGGTGGCCGAGGGCCGCTTGGCCAGGGACGGAATCGTGCCCGCGGCCATCATCGCGAGCAAGACCTCCAACCTGAAGATCGGCACGGGCGTCGTCAACAACAAGAGCCGCAACGCGGCACTGATGGCGGTGACCTTCAAGACCCTGGACGAGGTGGCTCCGGGTCGCGCGATCCTCGGCATCGGCGCCTGGTGGGAGCCGCTCGCCACGAAGGTCGGTCAGCCGCTCGTGAAGCCGATCGCCTCGATGCGCGAGTACATCACCGTCTGCCAGGCGTTCTTCCGCAATGAACTCGTCTCCTTCGAAGGGGAGTTCGTGCAGATGCGCGACGTGCGATTCGACAGCATGTACCGCGAGAACAAGCCGGTCGACATCCCGATCTACATCGGCGCGGTCGGGCCGAAGATGCTCGAGCTCGCCGGAGAGATCAGCGATGGCGTCCACATGGACTTCCTCCTGCCGCCGTCCTATCTGACCGGCGCCAGAGAGGCGATCGGCCGGGGCGTCGCCAAGCGCACCGACGGTCGCACTGGGATCGACCTGACCCAGATCGTGGCATGCAGCGTCAACGACGACGACCCGCAGGAAGCCATCGACGCGTGCAAGGCGTTCCTGACCCTCTACCTCATGCAGCAGCCGCACATCGCCGAGCACTGTGGCGTGGAGCGCGAACTGGTCGACCGGCTGCAGGAGGTGGCGAAATGGCCCGCGACTCCTGAGGACATCAAGCGCGCGATGCCTCTCGTTCCGAACTCGCTGGTGCAGAACGTCACCGCGTGTGGGTCCACCTCACAGGCCTTCGACAAGCTCATGGAATACCACGAGGCCGGCGTCAGATGCCCGATCATCTCCACGCTCGGTGACAAGGAGCAGACGCTCACCCGCCTCGCCCTGGCCGCGAAGGACTGAACGATGGATCACCGCTTTCCCCGAACGACCATCGCCATCGTGGGCGGGACCGGGCCGCAAGGCGGCGGCCTCGGCTACCGGCTGGCGCGTGCCGGACACGAGGTCATTCTGGGATCACGTGACGGAGACCGGGCCGCGCAGGCGGCCGTCGACCTCTCGAAGCTTCCCGCCGTGGAAACGACCGTCCGCGGAGACACCAATACGTTGGCGGTCGCCAACGCGGAGATCGTCATCCTGGCCGTTCCGTACGAGGGGCACGCGGACCTGGTCGGCAGCCTGGCCGCCGACCTCGACGGCAAGCTGTTGGTCAGTTGTGTGAATCCCCTCGGCTTCGACCGGCACGGCCCGTACGGACTGGACGTGCCGGATGGCAGCGCCGCGGAGGAGGCGGTGCGGATCGTATCCGGCGCCACGGTCGTTGGCGCGTTCCATCATCTCGCGGCACCACTCCTCCTCGATCCCGACGCGGACCTGTCCC
The DNA here is from genome assembly GCF_040298085.1 of Streptosporangium sp. NPDC001681. Classification (NCBI taxonomy): domain Bacteria; kingdom Bacillati; phylum Actinomycetota; class Actinomycetes; order Streptosporangiales; family Streptosporangiaceae; genus Streptosporangium; species Streptosporangium sp. NPDC001681. Next base: position 83,649 of record NZ_JBEOZN010000020.1, read on the forward strand.
ACGAGGACGTGCTGGTATGCGGTGACGACACGGAGGCCAAAACGCGCGTGATGGCACTGGCCGCCGATGTGACCGGCGGCCGAGGAGTCGATGCCGGTCGTCTGCGAATGGCACGCCAACTGGAGCCGCTCACCGCCGTGCTCATCTCCGTGAACAAGCGTTACCGCACGCGGTCTGGCGTCGCGCTGACCGGAATGCCGCAGCCTACTCCCGAAAAGGTGATCGCATGAAGCTCGCCGCAGTTCAGCTCCGTGCCACGGACGACCGGACCGAAACCATCGGCAGGGCCGGCGATCTCGTGGATGCCGCCGCCGGTCAGGGCGCCGGCATCGTTCTTCTTCCTGAGCTGTTCGCTGTCCCGTTCGTGCAACCTGACCCGGATCCGGATTACTTCGAGCTGGCGGAGCGTCTCGACGGCCCGTCGAACACGATGGCGGCTGACCGATCCCGTCGACACGGGATCACGGTGGTCTCTTCGGTATTCGAAGCCGGTGACGTGCCCGGCGTGTATTTCAACACCGCCTGCACGTACGTCGCGGGCGAGCTGAAGTCGGTCTATCGAAAGTCCCACCTGCCGTTCTCCAATGGATTCCCGGAGAAGTTCTATTTCCGGCCGGGGGGCACCGAGCCTGAAGTCGTGCATACAGGTGAGACCGGGGTTGGCACGATCATCTGTTATGAGAGGCACTTCCCGGAGTTGAGCAGGATCGTCGCTCTTCGGGGCGGTTCGGTGCTATGCGTGCCGGTCGCGTCCGCGAGCGCGCCCATGCGTGAGGTCTTCCAGCTCGAACTGAAGGCACACGCCGTGTTCAACGGGCTCTTCGTGATCTGTGCTAACCGGGTGGGCAGGGAAGGCGTCAAGGACTACTTCGGGATGAGCGCCGTCTACGGCCCCAACGGCGACATCCTCGCTCAGGCGAATGACAACACCGATGACGTCGCGGTCGCCGAAGTCGACCTCGAACTGATCGCGAGCTCGCGCCGGCGCCGCCCGTTCCTCCGTGACCGGCGCCCGGAACTGTACGACCGGTTGACGGCGATGTGACAGCGACGACGGGCTCGATCCGACTCAGGCAAGTACAGACCCGAGCGCAGTGGACGCGCCCGGGGAGTGGGCGCGTTTCGGGTGGCGCTATGAGGACGCCTCCGGCCGGAGCCTGCTGACCGGGATGGACGTGGTGCACGTCACCGTCGAGGGCGACATCGACGAAATAGTGATCTTCGCCGACTCCCCGGAGTGATTTCCGATTCGCCCGAGTGCTGGAGGCGCTCCGGCACACCACGCTGAGCCCCGTCTTCGCAGGGTCGATGTTCGGTACGGCCGAACGGCCCGCAACCATCGTTCCCATGCGGTGAGGCTCGCGAGCAGGTTCCGGCATTGGGACAAGAGACCCCCGGCGGGGTGCTCCAACGGGGGAGGTGGAGCCGGAGCGGCACGCAGGTTCTTTCGTGGGGGACGAATCCGTGTGCCGCCACCCGCCGGGGGTGGTTCGTCGGCTCCCAACGGGTGCTGGGAGCGGCGCGTCACCCCGGCTGAGCGGAGGTCGGCGCTCCGGGGAGGAGATCGTCCGGAGACGGCGGGGCTGATCTCTCGGTGAGACCCCCGTCAGAGTGCGGCGGATCCGCGGGAAGCTCGCACCAGACGGTCCGGCCGGGTTCGTGGCCATGGGAGCGGTAGCCCCAGTTTCCGCCGGAGAGCATGCCGACGATGGCCAGCCCTCGGCCGTTCTCCATCAGGAGGCATGCCGGGTCCGCCCGGAGGCGGGGTTCCTCGGCGCTCAGACCGGTGTCCGCGACCTCGACGCGCAGCAGCCCGCCGTACGCCAGCAACCGCAGGACCAGCGGATCGTTATTGGCGGCCCCGGCCTGCCCGGTGACCCCGTGCCGGGCGTGCTGGACGGCGTTGGTCACCAACTCGGACACGGCCAGCCGCGCGTTCTCATAGGCCGGATGACTCTCTCCCAGCCATTTACGAACCTCCTCCCGCGCGCTCGATGCGGCCTCGGGACTACTGGTCAGAAATATCTCGCTGAACGTCTCCGGTTCCATGGAATTGCCCCTTCCGACCGAATTAAGCCGACCTGCCGTCACCGGAGCCATTAACTGACATCCCGTGACAGCTATAGCTCGACAGGCACACGGTCCCAAACACCGAGGCACAGCGGAAGCCAAACCGCGTTTACCATGGGTTCACAGTTTGCGAAGTAAGTTCGCAACACTGTGAACCCACGAAAACTTCGTATCCATTCCCTCGGCAATGAAAATGAAGGAGACTCCTAAAGAGGCAACGAGAGGAGACCGAAATGAGCATCGTCCCGGAGCCGGAGCCAGAGCCAGACTCGGATCTAGAGTTTGATACGCACTCATACGAATCCACGCGCGTTCAATTCGGCAGAGAGCTACGGAAATACCGGATTTTGTCCGGACTTACCCAGAGGCAACTCTGCATCGCGGTCCCCATCGCCATAAGCCATCTGAGCATGTTGGAGAACGGTCACCGGGCTCCCACCAGGAAACTGGCCCACCAGCTGGACGAGGCCCTCGACCTGGGCACAACGCTCGTCGACCTACTGGACCGCCTGGACCGCATCGCCACACAGGTCCCCCGCTGGTTCCGCTCCTGGCTGGAGTTCGAACCCGGAGCAGAGGCGTTTCACATGTGGGAACTATCGATGATTCCCGGGCTCATGCAGGTGGAGGGATACGCACGAGCTCTGATCGGTAACGAACCAGACGTCACGCCAGAACAGACGGACAAGCGTGTAGCAGCTCGCCTGGAGCGTCAGGAAATCCTCAGGAGGCCCAAGCCTCCCAAGATCTGGGCGGTGCTGGACGAAAGCATCCTGCACAGACCCGTAGGCAGCCCGGAAGTAATGAAGTGCCAGCTTCAGCATCTCCTGGAACTCGGGGAAAGTTCCTCCACGTCACTTCACCTGCTTCCGTACACGGCTTACAGCACTGTGGGCCTACTTGGAAGCTTCGTCATCGCGGACATGCCCGAAGGGCAGCCTTCCGTGGCCTACATCGATTCCCAGAGCATGGGAGATCGAGTAACCGAGCGGGCCGAGGAGGTGAAAGAGCTAGCATTCAGGCACAACGAGATCCGAGCCGACGCCCTGTCCCGGCGCGATTCACTCAAAATGATCAAGGAGGCGATCCAGAGATGGGCGACCTGACCCAGGAACTCCACGCCGTCCACTGGCGCAAATCAACCCTCTCCGGCGGAGATGGAAGCAACTGCGTCGAAATCGCCAACCTCTCCAACAACCACCGAGGCATCCGCGACAGCAAAAACCCCACCGCCCCCGCCCTCATCCTCACCCCCGCAGCATGGGCCACCTTCGCCAGCAGCATCAAGAACGGCGACTTCGACTGACCCGACATTCAGCCGTACCCGCACCCAACAAGCCCTCTGGCCCACGACCGGAGGGCTTGTCAGTACTTCACAGGAGTAAAACCGTCGGCCTGATACCTCGCTCCGCAGCCGAGTGAGAAATCGGCAAGACCTGTGGATCGGGTGGTTGTCATACCGCCGTGGGGTCGGCGGGGTGTTCGACGAGTTGGCCGTTGATGAAGGTCACGCCGGCGCTCTGCCGCGCTGCTGGTGAGCGTTCAGGCGATGTGGGTGTCGTACTCCTCGCGATTGGTGAATACCTCGTCCATGTGCGCCTCGGCCCACACCTTCATGCCGCGCATCACGTGGTGGAGCGAGAGACCGAGGTCGGTCAGCTCGTACGTGACCGTGACCGGCACCGTCGGCACCTACGCCGAACAGCTCGTCGTGCGGGCCTCCGACATCGCCGTCGTTCCCGACGGGCTGGACCTGATCGCGGCGTCGACGGTACCGCTCAACGGGTTGGCCGCCGCCCAGATCGTCGATCTACTCGGTGACGCACCTGGTGACGGCAACCAACTGCTGGTGACCGGGGCGGCCGGCGCGGTCGGAGGGTACGTCGCCTCGCTCGCGCAGGACCGTGGCTGGCAGGTGACCGGTCTGGCCAGAGCCGAGGACGAGGAGTTCGTTCGCGGCCTCGGCGCCGAGTTCACCACGCACGCGGAGCCGGGCTGGGACGCGGTCGCCGACGGTGCGGCGCTGCAGGAACGGGGCCTCGCCTTGGTCCGCGATGGCGGGGTCTTCGTCGGCGTCCAGCCGAGCGCCAAACCGGCCGCTGAGCGCGGGATCACCATCCACGTCGTGGTTGCGCATCCCGACGGCGCTCGACTGGGCGACCTGCTCGCCCGCACCGCGTCCGGCGAGCTGCCGACCCGAGTGCACGCGGTCATGCCGCTGGACCAGGTCGCCGAGGCCCACCGGGCCATGGCCAAGGGCGGGGTGCGCGGTCGCTACGTGCTCAAGCCCTGACCAGCTCGCCCAGCCCGGCGCCGTGCCCTTCACCGGCGCCAAGACCTGGGCCCCATGCCAATCACCTCACCGACATCAGAATTCGCCGACACATCCCCATGACAACGAATGGAACGAGCATGATCTGGACAGCCGGCTTCCGCACCGCGGTGATCAGTCCCTACGAGCAGATCCAGCTCACCGAACCGCGCGGCTTCGCCGACCAGACAGTGCGTCAGGTGCTCCACATGGCCGACGGCGGAGAACGCCTCCGCGTACGCCTGACGAACCTCTACGGCCGCACCCCTTGACCATCGCCGCCGCGATCCGCTTGGTCTCATCACGACTCATCGTGCACCTCCCGCTGTGACCGGGAGCGAGTTATGCTGGCTCACGTAAGCCCCGGGTATCGCCACTGCTCTGCATGCGACCCGGGGCAAGCTTTTTCCAGCGAGGGCTCGCATATCGCCCTGCCCCTGGTCTCGCGGGTAGTCCTCAACCACTGCGAAAACAGCAGCCTCACCGCTTTCCGGACAAACCTTATACATATCCCAAACGTAGTGCAGACGCATCGCGCGGGCAGGGAATCGGTTGAGCATCTCAACTTAGACATCGGTTGGTCCCTGATTGCCCAGAAGAACCACTCCGAACGATCGAAGAGACGACCCGGAAACCGGGGCGATATCTCAATAGGCGAGACCGCTGCGGCCTATCATGCTCCCATGCCTCTCGGCCCGCTGATTCAGGAGCTACGGTTAGGTTTGCACCTGTCTCAGGCTGACCTAGCGCTACAACTCTCCGCGGTGTCCGGCCGAACAACTGTGACCCGCGAAACCGTGTCAAAGTGGGAGAACGGAAAGATCAGCCCAGGCCCGTTCTGGCTGGGTTACCTCGCGACAGTGCTGCAAGTACCGTTGTCGCTGCTGGAGGCCGAGCGAGTGAAGCGCCGTACGTTTATGACCAATGCCGTCGCCCTGGGAGTCTCTCCTCTCATCCCCACGCCGGCCAAGAACGTTGCCAATGAGATCTTCGCCTCCGTCAGCGGAGGAGACGCTGAACCCCTGGGAACCGTTCAAACCACCCACTGGACAGATCTCCACATCTCCGGCCTTGCGGTTAGAGACAGACCGACGATTTTCCGCCTGGTCAAATGGATACACGAAGGGGCTACACCAGTCCTCCGTGTCAACGCAGCGGGGATCATTGCCAAGTCTCGGGACTTGGAGCTGAGCGATGTAGCCGCAGCAGCCCTGGTGAGGGACATCGCGATCCAACGGCTCTACCTTTCCGCCGTCACGGCTCGTGTGGGAACGAAGACAGAAGACCTCATCAACGAGTTGTTCAACCCTCGTGACGCGGGAGCAAGGTGGTGCGCTGCCGTCTTGCTCCAGAGAAAGGGCAGCGAAGCTGCGAAGTCAGCCCTACTCCGGGCTCTCCGAACCGAGCCGGTACGTGAGACTATCCGCACCATCGGACTCGGCATACAGGGAGAAGACCCATGCACATGATCGAAATCCAAGAGGGCGAGCTGGTCTCAGAGATCGCCCGGCAGGCGAAGGACCTAGGCATCCTGAACGGAGCCATCGTCTCCTTGATCGGAGCCGTTGACTCATTTACCGTCTCCACAATGCCAGTAAATGACCCAACGGCGGACAATATCACTAGATACGACATGACCGGTGAAATGACCGGCACAGGCGAAATAGTCGATGGCATGCCTCACGTTCATGTGGTCATGGGAGTTGAGGGAGATAGGGGAATTACCGGACATCTACACAGCGCCCAGGTCGGACACTGGTTTGCCCGGGTTTACGTAATGCCCATCGGCTAAATTTGCCACCCCCCGTGCCACTCCCAACGCCTCCTTGTTGTTGGTTGTCTGGACGCATGGCAGGTACTCCTCTCTTTTTCCCTGTCAGAGCTGCACCACCACTCAACCCCCACAACAACAAAAGGAAGAAGGGCCCCATGACAGCAGTCATTCCCTGGGGACTTGGCCGGATGACCGAGCCTCTTCCCGAGGAACCGTCGTTGTACGGAACGGCTGAATTCGATCCCGTAACTCAGCTCACTCACTTCCACGACGGGGCCGGTGCCATCGTGGACATGGGTAAGAAGGTCACCGTTACCCAGTCCAAGGGTGGCGGGAGCGACGGCTCAAGCGGAAGTTCCTCGGTGGCGGACGACAGCAACAACGACGGGTAGGGGCATGCGGCCCTCACCACAGACCGTTCTGGTCATCACATCGGCAGAGGATGTTACTGCCAACCTGGTCATCGAGGTTTTGAACGAGCGCCAGGTGCAGATCGCCCGTGTCGATCCCGGCGATATCGGCGCCGAGCTGGTGTTCAGCGCCTACCTCGGCAATGACCACCGGGAGGAGTGGGCAGGCCGGCTTCGTACGCCGAGTCGTGACATCGCACTGGAGGAGGTCGGGGCGGTGTACTACCGCCGTCCCACCCCGTTCTCCGCTCGATTCACCCACCTGCCCGTCGCGGATCGAGAGTTCGCCGCAGTTGAAGCTCAGCATGGGCTCGGTGGCATCCTGAACCACCTACACGGCGCGGTGTACGTCAACCACCCGGCGGCGAACAACCGCGCCGGCTACAAGCCCTCCCAGCTCCAGACGGCCGCTCAGCTTGGACTGACCGTCCCGTCGACCCTGATCACCAATGACGTGGAACAGGCGCGCAAGTTTGCCGCTGAGCACGGTCCGATCATCTACAAGTCCTTCCGAGGTGCCCCACGCGCTCCGGATGGTCACGTTGCTGCGATCTGGACGCAGCGGGTTAACCCAGAAGATCTGGACGACTCAGTTTCGGTGACTGCCCACCTGTTTCAGCAGGAGGTGAATAAGACTGCTGATGCCAGAGTGACCGTAATCGGGCAAAGTGTGTTCGCAAGCAGGATCACTACACCCGATGACGCTCTCGACTGGCGCAGCGGTGACTGGGAGCAGCTGACCCACGATCCCATCGACGTGCCCGAACCGATCAAACAGGCCCTACGCGCCTACCTCGACCACTTTGGGTTGGTGTTCGGTTGTTTCGACTTCGCACTTGAAGCCACCGGCGGGCGAAGATCCGAATCCTGGACCTTCATCGAGTGCAATCCAAACGGGCAATGGGCCTGGCTACCTGACGCCAACGCGATGGCGCACGCCTTCGCAGACGTACTACTGGAAGGGTGGTGGCCGTGAACACGGCCGTGAAGCTCCGCGACGCGTTGGCGGACGCCATAGGGTCTCCCGGCTGGCGCAAGGCACTGGAAGAGGTGCCTCGTGAGCTGTTCGTGGGAGATGCCGTCTACCTCGCTGACACGACCCGGGGTGATCTGTGGACGCCTGTCCGGCGCACCGAGGTGGGCGAGGACGACTGGCTGGTCCTGGTCTACACCGATGAGACGTGGGTGACCCAGGTGGACGGGGTTCTGGCCGAAGAGGCGACGGGGGTGGTAACGGGATCACCCAGTTCGTCGTCCACGACCCCGAGCCTGGTCGTACGGATGCTGGAGGCCGCCGAGATCGACGAGGGTGACACGGTACTGGAGGTCGGTACAGGCACCGGCTACTCGACCGCGCTGATGTGTCAGCGCCTTGGCAACGGTGCTGTCACCTCGATCGAGTACGACCCGGCCGTGGCCGAGCGCGCCAGGAAGGCCATCGCCGAGGCCGGATACACACCGACTCTGGTTGTGGGTGACGGACTGCACGGCTACCACGAGAACGCCGGCTACGACCGGTTGATCGGCACCTGCTCGGTACGGACCATTCCCCCGGCATGGCTGGAACAGGTGCGCACCGGGGGGACCATCACCACTCCCACGTGGGGCTGGATGGGTGGGGTCGCGTTCGCGCACCTCACCCTTGACGACAGGGGGAAGGCGAGTGGACGGTTCCTGCAGGACGACCTCTATTTCATGCGCGCTCGTTCCCACCTGCCGCCGCCTCGGCCACCCATCGTGACCGGCATCGGAGACGCTCGGGAGAGCAGGATCGATCCGGCGATCCTGGATGACGAGGCAGCCCTGTTCGTCGCCCAGCTCGCCGCGCCGGCCGCCCAGCGGGCATCGGGTGAGGACATGACGATCCTGTTGGATGTCGGCACCGGGTCGCGGGCCGACACCAAGCCGAGCCCGGGTGGAGGCTGGATCGTGCACCAGCACGGCCCCCTGCGGCTGTGGGATGCGGTCGAGGACGCCATCCTGCTCTGGCAAAACGCCGGATCGCCGCACCAGTCGGCGTTCGGGCTCACAGTTACCAGAGACCGCCAACATGTATGGCTGGGCGAGCCTGACGGACCAAGCTGGGATCTTCCCGCTTAGTCACTGAGAACTCCCTTGGGGAGCGGTGGCATTGTTCTTGCGATTCGACCCGGTCAGGCCGGGGCGAGGCCGACATAATCGCGGGGTGGACGGACCTTTCACCCGACGCCGACACCTGGCCACCATCTCCCCGTACATCACCCACACGGTGCGCCGGGACGGTACCTGGGTGATCAGCTGATACCGCCGGACCAGGCGCCGGTCACCCGGCTAGATCTGGACCGCGTGTGCTGTTTCCCGCCGGCCCAACCTGATGACTCGTTAGCGACGGAGGTTCAGGGTGGCCCCGTCGGCAACCCAGCCCGTTCGGACACAGGGGGCATGGTCCCGCTAGGGGCTGTGCTGCGGATCAGGACTGGGACGCCGCGGTGAGCCTCGCGACATCGGAGGCGTAGACGGTCGTCCAGTGCGGATGCAGCCGGTAGTAGACCACCTCCTTGTCCCAGTCGAAGGCGTCGTCGCCGTAGAAGTCCTTGAAGTACGCGAGCAGGTCCGGCCAGTCCGCGGCCGGCTCGCCGTCCTGGGGGTTGAGGATCTCCACCGTGCCGTGCGTGAACACGCCCAGCTCCTCACCACGCATGTGCGCGGCGCTGACGGCGGGCCGGGCCGCGAGATGTCGGGCCTTGGCGGCGTTGCGCGCCGTGCCGAAGTGCCACTTTCCGTGCAGGAAGTGCCCGTCCACACCGCTGATCCGCGGCTCGCCCTTCGCCGTCACGGTGGACAGGGCGAGGGTGCACATGCCGGTGAGGACCTGGGTGAGCTGCTCTGCGGTCAGGGTGCGCTCGCCGTTGATGATCGAGCGGAGGTGCGAGGTGGAGCGGGAGAGGGAGGCGTCGAGGAGGGCCTGGAGCTCTTTGAGCTCTTCTGGCGTTTCGCGCATTGAAGTCCTTGTCTATCCGTAGGGCCCGGTCCACGCCCGCCATCGACGCCGACCGATGAAACCATGCTCGACCAAAAACCCGACACCTTGTGTCGTATTTCTTCACCCGTCTCGCGGACCGCGGCGGTCCACTCAGCCGGACGCCACGCCCGGCGACGACGTCTTCGCCTACCCCCTCACCCGTACCGACCTGCCCACCGTGGCCCGCTACCCGAGGTGGACGGCGTGGTCCCGCGTACCGGCACGGTCAGACCGTGGCGGGGCCGACATAATCGCGGGGTGGACAGACCTTTCACCATCGGCGGCCTGACCCTGCGGACCGATGTGCGCCCCGCCGACTGGGCGGTGGCGGCGGCGCGGAACTTCAGCGACAACGTCGTGGGATGTCTGGTCCCACCGGTCTTCGCGGCCTACGCACGGGTGTTCCATCCGGCGCGCCGGGAGAACGGCGAGCGGACCGAGGAGGTGTCCTGGGCGGAGGTGGCCGAGGCCAACGGGCGCCTGGCGCATCCGGCGATGCAGTGGCCCTCCATCACCGGCTCATGGCGGTTCGTCTCCTCCGACGACCAGCCGGGACTCTGGGACAGACTTCCGGAGGAGGGGTCCCTCCCGATACGGCAGGCGGCACGACTGGCCCGGATCCTCGCCGCGTACACCGCGACCCCAGAGCAGTGCTGGTTCGCCGTCTGGGAGGGCTTCGGTGGCCTCGGCCTTCCCGTGGAGGATGAGGAGATCCCGCGGATGGAGATGCCCGCCCGGCCGATGCTGCTGCTGTCGGGGCCGCTGTCCGCCGCGACCGCCTCGCTCAGCGAGCCGTCGTGGCTCGACCAGCGGGCCAGCCTGTGGTGGCCGCGCGACCGCGCCTGGTGTGTCGCCACCGATGTCGACCTGATGTCCACCTACGTCGGCGGCACCCACGAGTGTGTCGCGACACTGGTCGCCGACGAGGAACTGGAGGCCATGGAGGTCGGCACCGACCACCGACTCGCCTGGGACGGCGACTCCCTCAACCCGCCTCCTGCCGACCAGAGCCGGTAGGAGACGGCCCCGACCGGCCCAGGACCACTCACCTGACTTCCGGGTCCACCGTGATCACAACCTCGATCCCCACACTCTCCCCCTGCTCCATCAGCCCGATCTGACGTAGGCGGGACAGGTCCACGTCCAGTCCGCGCTCCTCCGCCACGGCGAGCAGTGCGAGCACGGCCGGGTGCGCGGCGCCGTCGATCATCATCACTGGCTCCTCGAATCGCCAGCGCACCACCAGTTCGAGCGCCGCCTCGACGGTGCCGGTCTCGACTGTCCGTTCCGGCACCGAGAATCCGGCGGGCAGCGGCTGGGCAACAGGCCAGCAACACATCATCTCGATCGCCGTGTCACTGCCGGGTGTGGCCCGGAACGTCGACCAGAACGGGCCGGTCGGCGCGTTGCCGATCTCCGCCAGGGCCCGCCACAGCGCGGCGAACCCCTCGTTGACCTCCTCGTTCGCGCGTTCCACCTCGTCTGCTGTGAGATCGTCACCCCTCGGCATCCGCAGCACGACGCCCGCCCAGTGCTGCCGCTGCGCCCGGCGTTCCGCCACCTGCCAATCGTGGCGATCCTCACCGCCCAGCAACCGGCCGAGGACTTCGAACGCCTCATCCTGGCGTTCCCGCTCCGCGACCACCCTGCTGCGATGCTCGGCGAGCGTCGCGGCGGCCGTATCAGGATCGGCCAGGAGTCGCGGGGCGTCGGCCAGTGGGATATCGGCCGCGCGCAACACCTTCAGCCGGGTCGCCACCGCGAACTGGGAGGCGCGGTAGCGCCGGTGCCGCGACCACGGGTCTACCGAGGTCGGCTTCAGCAGGCCCTGCTCGTCGTAGAGACGTAGCGCCTTCAGGCTCAGTCCGGTCAACTCCGCGAATTCGCCGATGCTCATCATGAGATTCAGTGTGCGACCTCCCTCAGGGGGAGGTTCCACTCCTTTCACCGGAGGCTCTCCGGCGGAGCCCGACTCCCGACGCCGGCGATATTGTTCCCGCCATGCACCGATCAACCGAAGCCGGATCCTCCCCCGTGACGGCGGACGACCTTGACCTGGCCGTTCAGCTCGCCGTCGGCGTCCTTCGGGAGGCGCCTCCGGCGGCCTGGGAGGGCAAGGCCGGCTCGCTGGAGTGGGACTGCTGGGAGACCGTCGAGCATCTCAGCGACGACCTCTTCTCGTACGCCGCCCAGCTGGGCCCCAGGACACCGCCCCTGGACGGCGTTGTGCCCTTCGCGTGGGAGCGCAGAAGACCCCAAGGCCCGGCGAACGCCATCCACGCGGACCGCGCGGCGGGGCCGGCCGGGCTGTTGCAGGTGCTGGAGGCGAGCGGCGCGCTGCTGGTCGCCATGGTGCGTACGACACCGCCGGAGGTCCGCGCCCACCACGTGCACGGGACGTCCGATCCGGAGGGCTTCGCCGCGATGGGGATCGTGGAGACCCTGGTGCACACCCACGATCTGGCCGAGGGGCTGGGGCTCGCCTGGACCCCGCCCGCCGACCTGTGCTCGCGGGTGCTCGCCCGGCTCTTCCCGGACGCCCCGACGAGCACGGACCCCTGGCCCACCCTGCTGTGGGCCACCGGCCGCGCCGAACTCCCCGGGCGCCCACGTCTGACCACCTGGCGCTGGTACGGGGCACCCCGAGCGTAGATCTCCGAGGGTCCGCCGAGGGTGACGGCTCCCGGCAGGGCCTTCGACACCAACGGCGTGCGCGGCGGCGAGACCTCCCCGGCCCGGCACCCCACTCGCTCTCTCATCCCTGCCCCACCCCTGAGAAGCGATGATGAGTTGACTGGTAACAAACGTCCTCATCATTGATTGATGAGGTGAAGTACGGCGACGTCATCGGCCGCGCTCACCTTGAGCGCCTTGAGCGCCTCCGTGAACTGCTCATCCATCGCGACGACCGCGGGGCCCGGGGCGTACCGGGTGCGGGTGCACCTGCGCGGGCGCAAGCTCGTCTACCAGGTGCCGGACCCGCCTGACGGCGCCGTGGAGCTTCTGATCATGGTGTTCCCCGGCGAGCAGAAGAAGCCGGTGGTCTACCGATAGAAGGCGACCCGAGCGCACGGTTGTCCATGCTTCCCAACGGGGGCAGATCCGGGGTCGAGGAACAGCGGGGCAGTCGTTGGCGGTGAGAAAGATCTTGTTTCTCGTTGTGGCGGTGAGCTGGTCGAATGCGAAAGGGCCAGGCGGTC